>CAZMRP010000132.1:0-9715 GCA_964568275.1 uncultured Myxococcales bacterium | reverse complement strand
GGTCACCGTGCACGTCGTCGGCGCGCCGGCGTCGGCCAAGCTGTTCGTCGACGGCGACCCGGTCTCCAGCCCGTTCCGCCTGGCGCCGTCGTCGGGCCAGCACCGGTTGCGCATTCTCGCCCCCGGCTTCCGCCCCTACAACACCGTGTTCAAGGCCACCGAGGATTTCGCGATCTCGGTCCGGATGTACCGCGAGCGCGTGTCCACCCCGCCGCCCGACGCCGGCACGACCCGCGACGCCCGCTCGGGCCAGCTCCAGCCGAACCCGTTCCTGACCCCCTCGCGCTAGACCACGCGGTACTCCACAACTCGACTTCATATCCCGTTCGCGATAGATCTCGGACGTCGGTCGACTTCCGGCCGATCGGATGGGGTGGTTGCTCACGATGCGCCTCGCCTTCGCCGCTCTGCTGCCGCTGCTCTTCGCCGGCCGTGCCGTCGCCGACGACGAGCCGTGGTACCCGGCCGGTCCCGACTGCGTGACCACCGCGGCGAGCGACGAGGCGCGACGCGCCCTGGCGGCCTTCTGGTTCGAGCAGGGGACCGCGCAGGTCGATGCCGAGGCGTTCTCGGACGCCGTGCGCTCCTACGGCTGCTCGCAACGGATCATCCCCCACGCCGCCACGCTGTACAACCTGGCCCGCGCCGCCGAATGGGCCGGCGAGCTGGACGTCGCCCTGCTCGCCCTGCGCGAATACCTGGAGAGCGGGCCCGACTCGGAGAACTACGCCGAGGCCGCGAACCTCGCCCTCCGCGTCGCCGAAGCGCTCGAACAGCGCGACCGTCCCCCGCCTCCCCCGCCGCCGCCCCCCGGCGGCGACGACGCCCCGGCCGCCCCGGGCGACGACTCGGAACAGCTCGAAATCGGCGGCTGGACCATGCTCGGCCTCGCCGGCGCCCTCGGTGCCATCGGCGCCGTGATGGGCGGCATGGCCGTCTACGAACACGGCGTCGTCGAGGACGCCGCCGACGGCACCCCGTGGGCCGACCTCCAGCCGCACGAGGAACGCCGCAACAGCTACATCCTGGCGACCGGTGTCTGTGTCGGCCTCGCCGTCGCCTCGGGCGCCGTCGCCGCCGTCCTCCTGACCCTGCTCGACGACGAGGAACAACCGGCCCCGGTCGACGTGGCGCCGGTCGTGGCCCCGGACGCCGCGGGGATGGTGTTGACGTGGACCTTCTGAACCCTCGCGTCGTCGCGCGCCTCGCGCAGGCCGGCCTGCTGTCCCTCCTCGCGGCGTGGGTGCTCGGCGCCTGCTCCACCGCGTACGTCGAGGGCGGCTACGCCTGCGTCTCGAACGCGCCGGGACAGTGCCCGCCCGGCTGGTACTGCCATCCCATCGACCTGCGGTGCTACTCGGAGCCGCCCCCGCGCCCCGACGCCGACGCCGATGCCGACGTGGTGGACGACGGGGACGACGCCGCCGACGGCGCCGACCTGGGCGACGTCGACCCGGACGTTCCCACCGACGGCGACGACGGCGACGGCTTCGTGCCCTGCTCCGGCGACTCCTGCGACGACCTCGACCCGTGCAACGGCACGGAGTCCTGCCTGGTGACCGGCCTGTGCGGCCCGGGAACCCCGTTGGCCGACTACACCGAGTGCACCACGGCCGGCGGGGCCGCCGGCGGGTGCTTCGGCGGCCGCTGCGATCCGACGCTCCAGGAGCTGACGATTCCCGCCGGCACCTTCCGCCGCGGCGATCCGACCGCCCTGGCCGGCGACCCCGATTTCCCCGTGCACGACGTCGCCATCACGCGGCCGTTCCGCATCGACCGCTACGAGGTCACCAACGCGCGCTACCGCGCCTGCGTCGCCGCGCGGGTCTGCCGCGCCCCGGCCGCGCTCGACTCCCACAGCCGCTCGCCGTACTACGGCGACCCCGCGTACGACGCGTTCCCCGTCGTCCAGGTCTCCTGGGACGACGCCGGCGAGTTCTGCGCGTGGCTCGGTCGCCGGCTCCCCACCGAGGCCGAGTGGGAGCTGGCGGCGCGCGGCGACTGCACCCGCGTCGCTCCGACGACCTGCGGAGTCGAGGACCTGCGGCCGTATCCGTGGGGCGTCGAGCTGCCGACGTGCGAGCGGGCGAACCACGACGACCTGGTGGCCGGCTACTGCGTCGCCGGCGGCGACACCGATCGCGTCGGCGCACGGCCCACCGGCGCGAGCCCCTACGGCGTCCACGACCTGGCCGGCAACGTCGCCGAGTGGACCGCCGACAGCTACGACGCGACGTACTACGCCACCGCCTGCGCGCTCGGGTGCACCGACCCGACCGGACCGTCGACCGGCGCCAACCGCGTCGTCCGCGGCGGCGGCTGGGACTCCGAGCCGGGAGCGCTCGGGGTGGCCGAGCGCAGCTCGATGCCGCCCGGCGCGCGGGACGCGATGACCGGGTTCCGCTGCGCCCGGAACGCGCCCTGACGGCGCGGACCATCGACGCGGCGGCGACACGCCGGTCCGGGAGCACACCGTGACGTCCACCCCGACTCCTCGCCCCGTCGTCCTCGTGCACCACGCCGCCGGCGGAGCCTCCGACTGGCGCGAGCTGCGGACCTCGCTCGACGGCCGCGTGGACGTCTGGGCACCCGACTTCCCCGGCCACGGAGCCCGCCTCGCCGAACCGCCGCTCGGGTCCCTCGAGGCGATGGTCGACTGGCTCGCCGCCGGGATGCGGCAACGGTCGCTCGCCGGCGCCGTCGTCGCAGGACACTCGATGGGCGGCGCCGTGGCCCTGCTGCTCGCCCTGCAACACCCCGAACTCGTTGGAGGTCTGGCGTTGGTGTCGACCGGGGCGCGGCTGCGCGTGGCGCAGGCCCTGCTGCAACTGGTCCGCGAACATTTTTCGGAGCTTCCGCAACGAATGGTGGCGTTGGGGTTCTCCCCGTCCGCCGAGCCCGAGGTGGTGCGGCGCTGGGTGGAGGGCCCGTGGCCGGCGACGCCCGAGGCGGCGGCGTCGGACTTCGCCGCTTGTGACGGCTTCGATGTTCGGTCTAGGCTGGGCGAGGTGCGGGTGCCGGTGGTGGTGATGGTGGGCGAGGACGACCTGATGACGCCGCCGAAGTTCTCCCGGGAGCTGGCCGCGGGACTCGCGGGCGCGCGCCTGCGCGTCTTCCCCGCCTGCGGCCACCTGCTGATCTGGGAGCGCCCCGCCGAGCTGGCCGAGGAGCTGCTCGCGTTGTGCGGGGCCGCCGGGAACGGCTCGGCCCCGGGACGAGGTGCCGGATGACGACCAAGAAGTACCTGCGACATCCCGACGTGGCCCATCGGATCATCGATGGTCAGGCGGTGATCGTCGTGCCGTCGACCCAGTCGATGCACACGCTCAACGAGGTCGGCAGCTTCATCTGGCAGGCCTGCGACGGGAAGACCGAGGCGCAGCTCGTGGCGGCCATCGTCGCCGAGTTCGAGGTCGACGAGCCGACCGCGCGGGCCGATCTCGCGACCTTCGCGACGGAACTGCTCGAGAAGAAGATGCTCGTGGTCGAACAGGGAGGGTGAGGGATTGTCGGGTGTTGCACGAGCCGGCGGATCGGGTAGACTCCCCCCGGCTGAAGCAGACGGTGTTCCATGGCAGGAAGCCGTGCTGTCGGAATGCTTGGAGGAGGGGAGTCGATGAACCCGCAGCGTAACAACCTCGTGCTCGCGCTCGTCGCCCTGGGCGCCGTGGCCCTGACCGGGTGCCCGGATTCCACGACGCAAACGGTGGCGATCCTCGCCCCCGCCAACGGGGCGACCTTCACCGTCGACGACGACGTCTCGGACGCCATCTCCGGCGTCCAGATCGATGTCACCGTGCGGCTCACCGGCTTCTCGAGCGGCTCGACCGTCGACCTGCGCGTCAACGACGAGTCGGTCGGCGGCCTGACCTATCGCGGCAGCGACGTGGTGTTCAGCGAGGTGACGCTCGAGCCCGGCGAGAACGTGCTGCGCGCCGTCGCCGGCTCGACCAGCGCCCAGGTCGCCGTGACCCTCGTCGGCGGCGGCTGCCCGTCCCTGCAGTTCACGCGGCCCACCGCCAGCGCCCGGATCAACGGCTCCGACGACGCCGACGGCAACGCGGCCAACGGCTTCCAGTACGACGTGCGGCTCACCAGCGACGCGGCGACCGGCACCACGGTCGCGCTGTTCGTGGCCGGCGAGGCGGTCGGCACGGCGACCGTGGCGGACGGCGCGGTCGAGTTCACGGGGGTGACGCTGCTGGCGACGATGCCCGCCCCGGGCGCCGCGGTCAACGTCACCCTGCGCGCGCAGACCGGCGCCGAGTGCGCCGCGACCATCACCGTCCAGGTGCTCGGGCCCGCCGTGGCCTGCGCGACCTTCGCCTTCGTGGACCCCACGGACGGCGAGGTGTTCGGCATCACCGACGACGAGAACGGCGACCCGACCGACGGCTTCCAGAAGACGGTCAGCATCTCGACCGACGCCCCCGTGGGGACCGCGGTCGAGCTGCTGGTCAACGGCGGCGCCGTGGCGTCCACGACGGTCACCGGCACGGTGCTGCGGTTCGCCGCGGTCGACCTCCCGGACGGCTCGCTGGTGCTGCGGATCCAGTACGAGGAGGACGCCGCGTGCGGCGAGGAGATCGGCGTGACGGTCGAGACCGGGGCGCCGAGCTGCGACATCGTCGCGCCGCTCGGCGACTACCTCAACGCCGCGGACGACGTCGACACCGCGACCCCCGGCCTGCAGACCGACTTCGACGTCGCCAGCGACGCCGAGGCGGGCCAGCCGGTGCGGTTGATCATCGACGGCGTGGAGACCGGCGCGCCCACCGCGAGCATCGCCGCGGGGCACGCGTTGTTCCGCGAGATCGGCCTCAGCGAGGGGGCGCACACGGTGCGCGCGCGTTGCGAGAACGCCGTCGGCAACGTCGGCTTCTCGGCCTCGTTCAGCTACATGGTCGACACCGTGGTGCCGACCTGCGCGATCACCAGCCCGGCGGACGGCGCCTGGTTCAACGACGGCGACGACGCGCTCGCGACGGTGCTCGGGACGCAGGTCGAGGTCGCGGTGCAGGTCACCGACGTGCCGACGGCGACGACCGTGGCGCAGTGCGGCTTCGCGCCGCTCGACCCCGAAGGCACCGTGACCCCCGGCGTGACCGGCGCGGGGAGCGGGTACGTCACGCTGACCGGGCCCGGCAACGCGGTCTGCTGCGCGGTCCAGGACGCCGCCGGGAACGCCGGCGAGGGCCGGGTCACCTTGAACCTCGACACCGAGGTCCCGCAGCTCCAGATCCGCCGGCCCGACGCCGCGACGACGCTGATCCTGGCCGTCGACGACGAGGGCCCGAGCGACACCTTCTGCCAGTACACGGTGAACGTCGGCTGCTCGAACGTCGGCCAGCCGGTGACGCTGTCGATCAACACGATCGACCACAGCCGCACGGAAACGTGCACCGCCTCTGCGGACGCCCTCGGTGGCACGGCCACCTGGTCGGCCATCACCATCCCCCAGGGCTCCGTCACCCTCCAGGCCCGCGGCGAATCCATCGGCGGCCTCCTCGGCACGTCCCCCGAGAAGGTGGTGACCGTGGATACGGAACCCCCGGTGCTGTCGGTCACCTTCCCGGCGTGCGGGATTGTCCTGACGCCGGCCGACGACAACGACGCCGCGGCTCCCGGCATCCAGTATCGCGTGAGCGTGTTCTCGAACACTTCACCGGTGACGCTTAACGTGACGGATGCCGGTGGAACCGCCATTTCCGGTTCGCCCTACAATCTGTCGATTGCACCGCCGGCTGCCGCGGTCTTCCCGAACGTCACCATCGTTCCGAGCGGCAGCACTTTCGGAACGGCGTACCTTCGTGCGAGTGCCGTGGATTCGAACGGGCAGGTGGGACTCTCGATTCCGAATCCCTGCACGATCGAGGTGCGCGACGTTCCGCGCGTGACGATCACCTCGCCGACGACCGGCGCCTTGCTCGGTGCGGCCGACGACTGCAACACGAGCCGTGCGGGCTTCGACCTGGGCGTAACGGTCTCGACCAACATTACGGCGGGCAACGTCGAGTTGTTCGTGGCCGGGACGAGCGCCGGGACGCTGGCTTACACCGGCACGCCGGTGACCTTCTGCGTGCCGGCGGCCGACGGCGCCAACATCCTCGTGCGCGCCGAGGGAACCGACGGCCGTGGAACCGGGAGCGCCGAGATTCGGGTCACGATCGACTCTCTGCCGCCCGACACGCCGGTCACGGACCTGGACGTGACGGTCTTCAATCGTCGCGGTGGCGAGTTGAATCTGGCCTGGACGGCTCCGGCCGACGCCGGCGGCGGCTCGGTGACGGGCTACCGGATCCGCTGTGCGACCTCGGCGACGACGCCGGTGGCGTTCAACTGGGATACTGCAACGAACTACTCCTTCACGGGTGTGGCGGGTGCGCCGGGTACGGCGCAAACCCAGCGCCTGGTCGGCTTCCGCATCGAGCGCTACGTGGCGTGCATGGTCCGCCCAGTCGATGCCGTCGGGTCGCTCGGCCCTCTGGGGAACACCGACGAGGTCCACCTCGAGTTCCTGCACCATGAGATCCTGGGCCCATCTTCGCCCCTCAGCCAGTTGGGCGGTGATCTGGAAGCATGTGGTGATGTGAATGGTGACGGACGCGCGGACTTCATTGTCGGCGGTCGAGCCGCCGATACTGCCTTCATTGTCTTCGGTCGATCCGGATCGTTGCCTGCTAGCCCGGACGTTCAGCTTACCGGCCCGGCCGGGTCCAGTTTCGGTCGCAGCGTGGCTGGCATTGGCGACTTCAACGGGGATACGATGGCGGACGTCGCCATTGGTGCGTTCGGACTGAATGCGAACAAGGGTGGCGCCTATGTCTACTACGGCCGGACCAGTTGGCCGCCGCTGCTGAGCGTCGCCGACGCTGATGTTACTTTGCTGATGGATGATCCAGCGGGCACCGCCGACGATGGTGCGGTTATGGGTGCCGAGGTTGGTCCGGCCGGCGACTACGACGGTGACGGATTGATGGACGTGCTCGTTAGCGCCTACTCTTGGAACGCCGCGCAGGGTGCGGTCTTGCTGCTATTCGGGAGGTCCATTGCCGCGGGCACGGCCTTGACCGTGCCGGGGGACTACACGACGGGCTTCGCTGGGGATTTGTGGTTGCTGGGAACGACGGCCGATGGCCAGCTCGGGGTTGGTACTGCCGCCGCGTATCGGCTCAACGGTGACAGCTATGATGATATCGTCCTTGGCGCGCCAGGTGGTTCTTCCGGTGGCAGGGTCGTCATTTCGTACGGTCGCGCCAGGTCGGCCACGACCGCCTTGCGCACGCTATCGACCTTTGAATCCCAATTGAACTCCCCTCGAACGGGAACCAACATCAGGTTCGGCGCCAAGGTTGCGATGGCCGATCTTGGCGGCGACGGTACCCTCGACCTTCTCGTGCACCTTGTCCAGCATCCAGGCACGACGGGCGCCTACGGCGGTGTGCTAGGGTACCGGAACGACGGAACGGGAGCCTTCCCGTCGGCCGCTGTGCTGAGCATCGAGAATGACGTGGCGGGCAATACGAATGACTTCTTCGGTAACTCAATTGCTGGCGGCGCGTTCTTGCGCAGCGTGGGACTTGCCCGAATGGATGGAGACACGCTACCGGAGTTGCTGTTCGGGGCGAATGCCTACGGTACTGAAGGTGGCGCCGGGGTATTCTACTGGGGTTCGTCCTTCCCGGCTACGGTCGCCGTTACGGCAGCAGACATGGTCGTTCGTTGTCCTTCGGGCGACACCACCTCGCGATCGAGCGTTGCCTATGTCGGTGACGTAACCGGTGACGGGTTCTCCGACATGGCTGTTTCGCATACACAGGCGTCTGGCGGTAGGGGCCGCGTGATGGTTCTCTACTAGGCCCATGGTTGTGCCAAGGAGGATACTGATGAAGAAAGTCCACGGAACGCGGCCGCCGAGGGTTGTTCAGTCGAAGGCACGTCCCGTTGGATCGCGCCGTCGTCGCTACCTGCGGCCTGCGGTGTCGGCCAACGCCACGTTCGATACCATCGCGCTGGACTGCGGCTTCTACGAATTTCCCGAGTGCGCAAATCCGGGTTCCGGCTAGAATGTGGAAGTGTAAGACGACCCTCTAGGCGCCTGCGTCAGTTGTGTGTTTATTCATCTGATCGGCTGGGCGACATGTCTGTAAGCTGCAGTTTCGCCTTGGTGGCTTCTGTCATTGTGGGCCGTGGCGCGGAATGGTAGCGTCTCGTGCTACATGGTTGCGGGTCGCCGGTCTTCATGTCCTGCTGCGAGGCGTGGACCGACTTGATGACTGGCCCGCTGTGGCGCGCGGCTTTACCGGGTTCAGGGTATCTGGCGCTTGTCGCGCGGATTTCGCGATTCAGTTGGCGAGGAGCCATCCGGCAGTTGGAGTTCGCCGGGCCTCTCAATGGGTGGCCGTGGACGGTTTGGGCTCGGATGGCGCATTTGTGGTTGAGGTTATTCGCTCAAGGGGTGGCTTGCGGCTCCGCGTGCATACTCATACAGCGGTTGCTGTGGTTGCTACCCTTCATGTGGGGTTGGCATTTGCGCTGGGTGAGCGAGATGGTCTGCTTCTGCATGCGAGTGCCGCCAGGGTCAGCGGTGGAGTCGTCGTGTTTCCAGGGCGCTCGGGGGCAGGCAAGACCACTGCGGTTCGCTCCTTCGGGAAGGACCGATTCCTTTGCGATGAGCGCGTTGCAGTGCGAAGAACTCCACGCGGTTGGCGGGCGTACTCTGTCCCCCTCTGGGGTGGCAAGTACGGTCGCGTTAGTCCAGGCGTCCGTGACGTCGTCGCCCTTGTGCTCATCCGAAAGGGGGCGCCGCTAGGTGTTCATGCCGTGTCTCCATTGCAGGCGCTTCGGGGATTGGTTCCTGCCATCAAGCGGCATCAAGATGATTCGGCATCGGCTGACGTCGTGCTGGGGTCTCTCGGTCGTCTAGTCGGGGCGGTTCCTGTGTTGAGGTTGACGTGTCGTCGCGAGGATCCCATTGCTGCTGTGCTCGATGGGTTTCTTGCACGACGGTGAGCGGTGGCAGCGTGACTAGGCCATACGGCTATCAGTCCGCAATTCAGAAGCTTGTCTTGGAGCTTGGATTCGGACAGGGCCTGCCGCTTTCGGCTGTCGTTCAGGTGACCCGCCGTTGCAGCCAGGCCTGCGTTCATTGCATGCAGGTCGATCGGGGTGGGCCGGAATTGACCACCGCGGAGTGGGAACGGGTGTTTCGGCGGTTGGCGGATGCCGGAGTGCTGTTCCTCACGCTGACCGGTGGGGAACCGACGGTGCGGGATGACTGGCTGGAGTTACTGCGCCTTGCCCGTCGGCTGAGCTTCGCCCTCAAGCTCAAGACCAACGGCTTCGCCCTCGACGACGAAGCGTGCGACGCGGTTTCCCGGAGTCCCGTGATGGAGGTGCATTTCAGCTTCTACTCCGTGGATCCCGCGATCCACGACGCCGTCACCCGTACCCCGGGTTCGCATGCGAAGGTCATCGCCGCCGCGCGACGGCTGCGGAAGAACGGCACCCGCGTGCTCCTCAACTGCCCGCTCATGGTGGAGAACACGGACGGGTACGAGCGGGTGATCGTGTTCGCGGAAGCCGAAGGGATGGACTACTCCTTCGACCCCGGGATCATCGTCCAGGAGGACGGATGCGCCGAGCCCGCGAAACATCGGATGTGCGAGGATGCCCATCTGCGGTTGCTCTCCGATCCCCGGGTCTACGACCCGCA
>CAZMRP010000131.1:0-9724 GCA_964568275.1 uncultured Myxococcales bacterium | reverse complement strand
ACTCAACTGGCCGAATTCAGAGACTCACTGATCGGGCACGACGGAACTCTGGAGCACCGCGGTGCTTCTCGACGGATACTGGACGGCGGCGCCAAGCGGGCTGGTGGGTCATCACCCTTGGATGCTCCGGCTCGAAGCCTGACCACGAGACGGGCGGGGACAGAGGCAGAAGCGATGCATGGGGGCATGGCCACGGTGAGGCTGATGATCGTAACAGCTCTGCCCGACGGCCTTGCGCTTGTGCTACGCGTAGGCGGCACTCCAGTAGTCGGATAGCATCTCGGCCTGCAGGAGCACGGTGTTCGTCGCGGCCTCCTGCTTGTCGGGCGGGTAGCCGTACTTGCGGAGGATGCGCTTCACGATGACCCGGAGCTTGGCCCGCACCGACTCCTTGACCGTCCAGTCGATGCTGACGTTCTTGCGGACCGAGTCGACCAGCTCCCGCGCGATCGTCTTGAGGGTGTCGTCGCCCAGCACCTTGACGGCGCTGTCGTTCACCTCGAGCGCATCGTAGAACGCCAGCTCGTCGTTCGTCAGGTTGAGCTTCTCGCCACGCTTGTGGGCCTCCCGCATCTCCCTCGCCAGCTCGATCAACTCCTCGATGACCTGCGCCGCCTCCACCGCCCGGTTCTGGTCAGGTTCGCGGAGACCGGGGCGATCACCTGGTCGGCCTTCGAGTGGATCACGCAGAGCGGCACGGTCAGCTCCGGCAGCCGGCGCTCCGTCTCCTGCGAGAAGGCGAGCAGCGAGCCGAAGGCGCGGGTCATGAACCTGGGGTAGTTCCTCGAGTGGACCTTGAGGCTCGGGTCGCGGAACGACTCGGGGGCCGGCCAGCTCTTGACCAGCCGCGCCAGCACCGGCGTCAGCGGCGCCAGCGGGTCGCGGAAGCGCAACGCCGCGGCCCAGGTCGCCACCGCCGCCACCTGGTCCGGGTGCCGGATTCCCAGGTGGAGCGCCACCAGCCCGCCCATCGACAGCCCCACCACCGCCACCTTGTCGACCTCGCGCGACAGCTCCATCAGCGCGGCCTCGGCGTCCTCGTACCAGTCCTGCGCCGTCACCCCCTCCAGGTCGGTGTACGTCGTCCCGTGCCATCGTAGTCCACCTTCGACCACGATCCGCAGGATGTTCCGGCCTTCCGCTCCCGTCAAGTCGTGAGTCTTCCGCCGAAGCGCCGCCCTCGTCCTTGCGGTGTCGTGAAAACCACAATATGTTACATTTCACAGGCAAGGTGATGGGCACCGCGGGGGACATCGATGGGGTTCGGGAACGGCCAAGGCTGCCAGGCAGATCGCGCTTGGACTTCTTTCCCGCAAAACCGTGGTGGAGGGGTCGATCTCGGGAAGCTGCTGGAGCGGTACGACCAGGAGCCCGAGATGCGCTCGGCGGTCGAGCACAACGTCCAGGTGCTGAAGTGCGTACGCGGCGGCCTGCGGATGGCCGAAGCGCACGCCATCGACTTCGACCCGCGCTCGGACTACTGGCACCCGCCGGAGCGCCGGCTGGCGGTGGCGTACCTCGCCGACCGGTGGACCGGGCGCGTGGCGCCTGTCGGCGCAGTTCGTGAGCTGGCCCTGCGACTCGTCCAGCACTTCGAACAGGCGCGCATCGATGGCTTGGTGACAGACGTCGGCGTTGACGACGTCCAGGTCGCCACGGTCGCCGAGACGCTGGTCGAGCACGTTCGACGGCTTGGGCAACTGCCGGCGTGGGAGAAGGCCCGAGCGTTCTGGCCCAAGCTCCCCGCGACGATTGCCGAACACATGGTCGAGTTCCTGGAGGAGGTTCGAGCGACCGACTCCTGGGAACGCAGCTTCAAGAACCGTGTGCCATGGTTGGCCTACCTGGGGTGCAGGTCGCTGGAGCAGGTCGCAGCCCGGCGCGCCTTCTTCTACGGCTACGCGAATCTCTGGACCACGACGAACGCCTACGTCCGCGCCGGCGCCCAGTCGTTTGCCTCGATCCTCCAGAATACGAAGGTGGCCGATGTCCTGCGACCGGTGCGACGGTGGGCGGCGGGAGAGAACCCGCTCCAGACCGGCTTCGCCACACTCGGGAAGGACGACGAGACGCCGCAGAATCGCGCGGAGTACTCGACGGTCATCGAACTCTACGGCTTCCTGAACCTGCACCGGCAGCCGTTCTACAACAACCTCGCCGAGCGATATCGGGACTGGTTTGCGGTCGATGCCGCCGATCCGTTCGGCCTGATGGCAGGCGTGGGGAAGGAGACGACCGCCTGGCTGGATCGGAATCCCGATGGTGTCGGTCGCTTGGCTGCCGCGTTTCGCAAGTGGGTCGCGACGAAGCCGAGGAGCCGCGTTGGATTCGAGAACGTGGATCGGCCGCGTGCCGAGCGGCGCGCACGAGAGTCCGGTGACGAGAGCGCCGACGTCGCCCTGTTGAAGGAACTAGACCAGGCGGCTCGCGTCGAACTCGACAAGCTCACCGAGCGCGAAGCGGCGGCCTGCGCGCTCCATTTGCTTCTCGACAGCGAGGTATACCGGTCGTCGCTCGTTGTGCCATCGCCGACGCCCCCTTCGGTTCCTCCTCCAGACCCGGCCATCGTAGTCCACCTTCGACCACGATCCGCAGGATGTTCCGGCCTTCCGCTCCCGTCAAGTCGTGAGTCTTCCGCCGAAGCGCCGCCCTCGTCCTTGCGGTGTCGTGAAAACCACAATATGTTACATTTCACAGGCAAGGTGATGGGCACCGCGGGGGACATCGATGGGGTTCGGGAACGGCCAAGGCTGCCAGGCAGATCGCGCTTGGACTTCTTTCCCGCACAGGAGGGCTCGTTCCGTCCGGTACATCAACTCGATTCGCCCCTGCCCGCCCTGCGCACCTCTCGCGCCACCGCCGCGTCTTCTCCCGCCCCCGTTGGGCCACCAGCCGGCGGACCCCGACCAGCAGGATCTCCGCCACGGCATCGAGGCGTTCCGCCGACAAGAGGTCGGCTTCGGGGAAAGGTGGCGCGGTGTTGACCATTTCGTCGGAGAAACGTCAGGCATGACGGGCCGTGGGGACCTCGGAACCGGCACCGAAGGTGATGAAGGCCACGGCTCGGATGGTAGCAACACCTCGATACTCCTTGGGATTATCGCCATTGACGCGGCGTGCAAGATCTGGCTGCGACGTGGCAATAGAAGGAGGCAGCGTGGACGAGTATGATACGAGTGCTTGGGGGACGAAGGGGGTACGGCATGCTCAGCAGTCAGAGACGGGCGATGGTGTTTTCCGTGGTGCTTGCCCTCGGATCGGGCTGCGACGGGGCGGATCCGCCGGGCGACGGGGTGCTGTTGATCACCGTCGTCAGCGCGGATCTCGCCGGCACGGAATTGGAGGGACTGGAGTCGCTGCGGTTCGTCTCGACCCGCGCCGAAGTCATCCACCGCACTGCGTGCGAGGATCCCGCGACGGAACGGCGCTTGGTGGTGGCTGTCGATCGGGCCACGACCGACCTCGTGACCGAACGACCCAATGTCGCGAGCATCGTTGCGAAGCTACCAGTCCCGGCCGGGTGCGTGATGCAGGTCCGGTTCATCGCAGAGGAACTCACCGGCTGGTTGGAGGGTGATCAGGTCCCCGTTCGCATCCCGAGCGGTCCGCAGACCGGCATCAAGATCGTGCCCACGGAAGGAGAGCCTCCGTTCCGCATCGAGGGGTCCAAGACCACGGCGGTTCGCATCGAGTACGATCCGAGCGAGAAGCTCGTCGTGAACCGTGGGCAAGGGTACATCGAGAAGCCTGTCCTTGAAGCGAGAGTTGTAGACCCCAACTTCGCGGTGGGCTTCGTCCTGGATGAGATCATCGTCGCCATGGAGGTGGGAACGCCGCAGGATGCTATCGAGGCTGCGGCAGCGGGGATCGGGGGCACGATTGCGTTCCAGCACCCTCGGCATGTCGCCACGATCCGTCTGCCCAACACCGACATGATGCGCGATGCGATCGACCATTTCGATGACGTCGATGGGGTCGTCGTCTGTCGGCCGAACGTTCCGATCGTGCTGGCCGAACCGAACGAGTTCCCGGCGCCCGACGAGCCAAATGACCCGTTCTGGATCGATCGCGAGCCCGGTGGCTTCGAGCACCTGAACCTCACAACGGATCGCGCGCTGGATGCTTGGCGCGTCACGACCGGGCACAACTCCGTCCTCGTTGCCGTGGTCGACAACGGCGTCGAGATTCTGCACGCGGAGTTGCTGAACAACATCTGGATCAACGAAAGCGAGGCCGCCGCGTTTCTTCCTGCGGGCTGGACCGATGACGGAGATGGTGTTCTCACCTTCGCAGATCTCAACTCGGACTTGAACGCGGGTCTTTGCCCGGAGGCTCTTAGCCCCCCTGTCGACGTCTGCGATCCGCGGGATCTGGTCGACGGCCACCCCGGTAGCGGCTACGGCTGGCAGGATGGCGATGACCCGGATGGCGGAGGGGAATACCCTGACGATCTGATCGGGTGGGACTTCGTGGATGGCGACAATCTCCCGCTGCCGGCGTTGGACCGGCCATCCCCATACCACGGGACGGGCGTTGCCGGCATACTGGCTGGCCAGGGGCACAACGGGCTGGCAGCGCCTGGCGTGGCTTGGCACGCCCGCGTAATCCCTGTTCGGTCCATGGGTGGTCGCACGGGCACGGATGATCATGTTCTCGCTGGCGTCGCCTACGCGATCGCACGCGGCGCGCGCGTGATCAACATGAGCCTTGGGGGAGTTCGGGTGCGACAGGGTACGGAGAGCGAGGGAGAAGTTGCGATCCTGTGCGGAGAGAGCGGCGTTACGGTTGTACCCTCGGGAACCAAGTGGGACGAAGGCGTCCGCCGCGATCGACACCTCTGGCTGCAAGAACTCGCCGGCCTCGACAGGAACTCGGCGGTCATCGTGGCGGCGCTCGGCAACTGCCACGGGCTCGATGCGGACGTCCCCGGCGAGGTGTACCAGTGGCCGGCAGTCATGGGAGCCACTCGCCCCGACCTTGGGTACGATGAACCCGCGCAGCCCACGATGATTGGCGTTGCAGGCATCGAGACGTGGAATCAGGTTGCGGGCGTAGCATGGGGCTTCCCACCCCGGGCTACCGTGTCCACTCGGGGTCGAACGACCGGGCACATCGCAGCGCCCGCCACCGGCTGGCGAATCCTGACGGTCGGACCTCCAGCACCGGCGGGACTCGTCACGGACACCACCGATTGCGGCAATGGCCCCTATCCTTCGTGTGAAGGCACATCGCTGGCCGTGCCGCAGGTTGCCGGGACGGCCGCACTGGTCTTCGCTCACGAACCCCTGCTCGACGCGCCAACCGTTCGGGTGCGCGTTCTCGATGCCGCGTGGACCGGCGATCTGGGTTTCATCGGCGTGGTGGAGGGCGATCGCGTACTGGATGTGGGGGCAGCGGTCGGCGTGGCGCGGTAGATCGATGTCAGGACCGAACTGCCAGCCGACATCCGAGCCTACGCCTGGGCGTCGACTTTCGCACGCGTCGAGCTTCCTGGTTTCGTTTATCGCTGCGGCAGTGGGCGCGAGTTTGGCCTGCGAGGATCACGGAGGATCATGGGAGGACCTGCCGCTACTCCCCGACTCCCCGTGCTCGCCAGCGTGTTCCGATCCACTACCCGTGCTTTCACTCCCCATGGGCGCGACCGTTCCGGTGGATCCGCACACGGGAGAACCTCTCTGCCCGTCGAGTTGGGATGACCGTCGAGCAGCCTGCGACTCGAACGATTGCCCGGCCGGCCAAGTCTGCGCATTCTACGAGGATTGCGGCAGCGATGGACGCCCGGCGTGCACCGGAACCTGCACGTGGTCCTGCAACTCATCCAACGCTTGCCCGTCCGTCCGCCACGCCGACGAGGAAGGGTGTCCATGGTGCCTGACCCCCGGGGTCTGCGCCGTACCCACCGCTTCCGATCGAACCGATCCGCTGGGCTACTGCTACTACGGGGGTCAGATCGCGATTCCGGAGTCCTGCGTCGGTGCGCGTTTCCCGTAGTCGCGGAGAAGCCACATTGGGGACGGCGGACGAGGGCGCGTCGATCCTCGGCTGCTCCCTCACCCCGTCATCAGTCCTCCCGTGCGAAGGCGAACCCGGCAAGAACCCTCGAGGCTGCCCACCGACCTGATCGGATCGCACCTCACGGCGACAGGTCGTTGCCCGTCCGACGGCCTCGGACCATCCCGCTCTCTTGTGCCTGACCTGGCGCGCCGCCGGTACCGCCCGCGCGGCTTCGGTTGCCGACGGGCGACATGCGCCCCACAACACCTGATCGCCCACACCACCGGGGCGCCGCCCCATGGGGCTAGCACGTCCAGCCGCACCCTCCGATCTGTCGCCGCATGCGTGGCGAGAATCCGGCGACATCGCGACGTTTCGGGAATGGTGGGCGACCTTCCGGCGACACCGGCGACAATTCGGCGACGAATCGGCGACAGGGCGAACGGGACCGCCCTCCTCGCCCCCCGGTCTGACGACCAAGAAGTGACCCTCCCGCGACGTGCAGGCGACCACGGGCGACGGGCGTGGGCGCAGAACCTCCTCGTCGGGACGCACCTGCGGCGGCGTCCGGCGGGGAGGTCAACGTGGACACGAAGGACCGGACGAAGCGCACGGTGGAGGTGCGGTGCCCGGAGGAACGGTGCCGGTGCTCGCCGCGCGGGAAGTTGCTCGCGACGCTGATCGACCTCCCGCAGGACGTGCTCTGGAGCGGCGCCGTCCTCCAGGTCGCGTGCCCGAACAGGAAGTCGCGGCTGGTGCGGATCCGGCTGTAGCCGGACGCAGCGCCAGCCCCTAGCCCGACCCGCGTGGCCCCGGTGGCCCGAGCCCCTCGACGAGATCGAGCGGGCCCGGGCCGCCGGAGGCCCGCATGCCCTACAGGGACGAGGCTCGCCGGGCGCTCGAATCGAGCGCCGCACGGAAGGTCCAGACCCAGTTCCTGAACGACGCGAAGACGAGACGCCTGGCGCTGACCCCGTTCGCCGACGTCGCCGCCCTCCTCGCACTCCTCCGCGATCGCGACGGCGACCGCGACCGCAAAGACGCCGCGCTCCTCGCACTCGTCGTCGAGCACCAGGCCGAGCGGGACGGCCGCGCCTTCGCCCTGCTCGCCGTCGCGGTGTTTCCCCTGCTCGATCGCATCTACAACACGCGCCGCCGCCGGCTCGCCGGTCGCGAGCACGACGAGCTGTGGGGCCGGATCGTCGAGGCCTTCGCGGAGGCGCTCGATCGCTACCCGACCGCGCGCCGCCCGGCTCGGGTCGCCGCGAACATCGACGGCGAAACGATGGCCGCGCTGCGCCGCGCCCGCCAGCGTGAGGTGCGCTCGGCCGAGGCGCGCGCCCGCTTTGCTGCGGCGGTCAGGCCTTTCCTCGACCTCATCGCGACCCCCGACCCCACCGCAGACCCCGGTGCCGCCCTGACACTCGGCGACCTGGTGGAGCGGGGGCGGGAGCCGCCGGCGCCGGCCAACGCCGGCGAGACGATTGCCGCGGAACACGCCCTCGACCCGTACGTCGCCGGCGGCGTCATCGACGAGGACGAGCGCTTCATCCTCCTCGGCGTTCACCTCTACGCGCGGACGCTGGGCGACGTGGCCGCCGACCTCGGCATCACGCGCGAGGGGGCGAAGAAGCGCCACCAGCGCGCCGTGGAGCGGCTTCGCCGTGTCGGGCGAACGAATTCACGAGCGAAGTAACGATGGGCCTGTCCCCACCCGCGGGTCGCCGAGACGTTTGTTGAGCGATGGCGGGCGAGACGCAGACCGCGGACGGATTCGCGCTGCGGGCGCCGGGCTCGACGGACCGAGAGGCCCCAGAGGTCCCGCGACGGCCGGGAACACCGGAGTCGCCGGTAGTCGAGCCCGGCGCCGGCGGCGCGAGCCCATCTCGTGCCGCGTCTGCCTGCCGCCATGGCTTGCGGCCCGCCTCGGGTGGACGTGTCCCCACCAGCGGGTCCCCGAGACGTTTACCGGGCGGACGAGGCGATGGTCGGCCGCGAATCGGTCGCAGCGCCTCGGAGGAGACAGCGATGGCCGAGGCGCAGCCGGCGACGGTCGCCGAGATGGACCGGTTCTTCCGCGAGGTCGTGCTCTGCCTGGCAGGCATCTTCGCCGTTCGGGACTGCGAGGACGACATCGTCCGGCAGGTCACGCGGAGCCTCGGCCACGTCTACCGGCGCCACCGGCGACGGCTCCTCCGGCAGGGGTCCGGCAACGCCAAGGCCGCCCGGCGACCGATCGAGCCGCACCCGGCGGTCGAGGAGTTGCTCGCGCAGATCGGGAGGTAGCGCGGGTCCCGGCCGACAGCCGGGACTCGAGCCCCGGCCGCCGCATGCCCCGGCGGCGGTCGCGGTTCCGCAAGGGATCACGCAACCACCGGGGCGCTGGAGGTAGGCGTCATGTCCGAGAACCCATGGGAGAAGTCGAAGGAGATGGCCGATCGGCACAGCGAGGGCACCGGCCCGTGGCTGCGCCTCGCGAACGACGGCGACAAGGCCGTCGGCGTCTTCCTGGGGGATCCATTCCCCCGGGAGGTGCACTTCGTCGAGCGCTACGTGACCTGCGCCGGGGCCTCGTGCCCGCACTGCGGCGACGGCAAGCGCCCGTCGCTCCGCGTGGCGATCAACTTCTACACCGGCAAGGAGCTGCGCGTCTTCGAGATGGGGACGGTCACGTTCAAGGACCTCCTCAAGGTCCGCGACAAGTACGGCCTCGACAAGTGGTCGTTCGAGGTCGAGCGTCACGGCGAGGCCGGCGACCCGAAGACGACCTACTCGATCCTCCCCGAGGAGCGGCTGTCCGAGAAGCAGCTCGCCGAGGTCAAGAAGCTTGAGCTGCACGACCTCCAGAAGCTCTACGAGGAGGTCGAGAAGGACGACGAGCCGGACGGCAAGCGCGGGAAGGCTGGCGGCAAGGCGAAGGGCGACGCCGGCGGCAAGACGGTCGACGCCAAGACCGCGAGCAGCCTGGTCGTGGTCCTCAAGTCGCTGCCGCGCGAGGCGACCGATCGGTTCCTCGCGAAGTTTGGCATCAGCCGGGTGCGCGACCTCCCCGCCTCGCGCGTGCAGGAGGCCGTGAAGCTGATCGATGCGCTCGAGGCGGAGGCCAAGGCGGGGAAGCCCGCCGAGCCGGTCGATCCGTTCGCGTGAGCCGCGGACTCGGCGGTCATCACGGGTGGTCCGGCTTCGCGCCATCGTCGACTCCGCCCTCCGGCTGCCGCCGGAGGCGCCACCTCGCCTGGTCGAACGGCTCCACCTCGCCATGCGCTTCCGCAACCCGGCCTTCGTCGCTCGCCGCCGCTTCGGACGGTCGGTGTGGGGCGTCCCACCGTACGTCGAGTGCTACGAGACCGAACGCCGCACCGGCGGGCTGGTGGTTCCGCGCGGCGCCGTCGAGGTCCTGCGGCGGCTGGCGGCTGAGCAAGACGTCGCCCTCGCGTTCGAGGATCGACGGCTTTCGCTGCAGCGACTCGACCTGCCGCCCCCGGGAGGCCTTCGGCCCTACCAGGATCGCGCGCTGGCGGCGGCGCTCGCCGGCGTCCAGGGCACGATCGTGATGCCCTGCGGCTCGGGCAAGACGGTGGTCGGCGCAGCGCTGATCCGCGCGGCCAAGCAGCCGGCGCTCGTCCTGGTCCACACGCTCGACTTGGTCGGGCAGTGGACGGCCGCGCTCGCCGATGCCGGTGCTTCCGTCGGCGTCGTCGCCGACGGCCGGTTCGACCTCCAGCCGATC
>CAZMRP010000130.1:0-9840 GCA_964568275.1 uncultured Myxococcales bacterium | reverse complement strand
CCGCGGGCGCCCGCGCGCTCACCGCCCTCGCCGGCCAGCTCTCCGCCTGGCGCGACGCGCTGGTCGAGGGCCCCGGCGAGGTGGCCCGCCGCGTGTTCGACGAGTCCGGCTTCCGCCAGGCGCTCGAGGACGATCGTTCCCCCGAGGGCGAGACGCGCCTGCAGAACGTCCACGAGCTGCTCGGCTCGATCGAGGACTGGGCGCTCGAGCACGAGGAGCCCACGCTGTCGGGGTACCTCGAGCACGTCACGCTGCAGACCGCCGTCGACGAGCTGGACGGCAAGGCCGCCGATCGCCTGCCGCTGATGACCGTCCACTCGGCCAAGGGGCTGGAGTTCGACACCGTCTACGTCGCCGGGATGGAGGACGGGCTGTTCCCCTACCGGATGCGGCAGGACGACGAGCACGACCACCACGAGCAGACGGCGCGGCTGGAGGAGGAGCGCCGGCTGGCCTACGTGGCGATGACCCGCGCCCGCCGCCGCCTGTGGCTGTTCCACGCCGCCCACCGGCAGCTGTTCGGCGGCGTGCAGGTCCATCCGCCGAGCCGCTTCCTCCGCGACCTGCCCCGGGAGGCGATCGAGGAGGCGGTGCTCCCGGGCGCACGCCAGGCCGCGGCCTGGACCGAGCCGCAGCCGGCGTACCACGGCGCCTGGTCGCGCGGCGGTCCGCCCCGGGGCGACCACGGCCGCTCGGGACCGGTGGTCGTCCGGCGCGCCCCGCGGGCTCCGCAGCAACCCTGGAACGATCCCCCCCCGCCCACCCTCGACCCGGAGATCTGCCAGGAGGTGGCCCGCGAGGCGGGCCTCGCGTTCCGCGTCGGCGACAAGGTGCGCCACGTCCGCTTCGGCGTCGGTCGCGTCGTCGACATCGAGGAGGGGGCCGAGGCCAAGGTCTCGGTGGAGTTCCCAGGCTGGGGTCGCAAGAAGTTGATCGGACGGTTCGTCGAACGGGCCTGAGGCTTCCGCGGGGCGGCTACCGCCCCGGCGGCGGGCCGCAGGGCGGCGGCGGGGGCGGCGGCAGGAACTGCTGCAACGCGCGCCACTGGGCGTCCGTCAGCACGCCCAGCACCGCGGCCCGCAGCGCCAGCATCCGCTCGTGCAACGCCTCGTCCGCCGCGAGGAACTCGGCGACCGTCCCCGTGCGGAAGGCATCGCCCACCGCCCGGTGCAGCGCGCCCAGCTCCGCGCGCGCCGCCTCGGCCAGCGCCTGGATCTCCGCCACCTGGTCCGCCGTCAGCCCCAGCTCGTCGGCGTGCTCCACGAGAATCAGCTCGAGCGGCGGCGGCGGGGCCCCTCGACCGGGCTCGGGACAGGGCGGCGGCCCCATCCGACCTCCTTCCCCGGCCGGAGGTTGGGGCTGGGCGGCGGCGAGCCCCGCGGCAGAAACGACCATCCCGGCGACCAGCATCACGTTCAGCTTCTTCATCGGTGACCTCCTTGTGGTCGGTGGAGGGACAAAGCAGCCCGCATGCCATCCGCGAAACCGGCGTCGTTCCGGACGATCTCGCGGCGGGCGGCAGGACGGCGCTGCGGATTCCGCAGCACGACCTGCGGAATCCGCACGCCCGAACCGACGGACGACGCGCGCGAAGCGTCGGCGGACAGGGCTGCCGGCGGGACGCCGGGAACGGGCCGGCTACTGCGGGACGGGGAGCAGGTTGCCGAGGGCGTCGGCCATGCAGGGGCCCCAGGCGGCGCAGTCCTCGGCCGCCCAGCAGGCGTTGTAGCGCGCGTTCCAGCGCGGGTCCTTCGCGCCGAACATGTCCTTGCAGATCTGCTCGCCCATCTCGCCCGGAACCCACATCGGCTTCAGCGTCTCGACGCCCTTGGCCGGATCACCGCCGCCGGTCTTGCCGGCCTGCTCGGTGGCGGCGAACGCCGCGTAGAAGGCGTCGCTGCACTCCACGATCTTCGGCAGCAACTTGGCGCAGTCGACGGGCGGCGTCTCGGGAACCGCCGGCGCGGCCGTGCCGCCGCCCTCCTCGCCCTTCTTCTTGCAGGCCGACACCGAGCACGCCACCGCGAGCACCACGAACAGCATTCCGATCCTCATCCGCTTGCTCCTTCCGTCAGGCCGTGCGCCGCCGGTTCCGAACACGTGGCGTGCGCTCCGGCCTCGAACCACCACGCGCCTCCTGCCTCGCGCGCGGGGACGTACCCCGCGCCGCGACGGGAACAAAGCGGATCCGCCCTCCGGGGTCAAGTCCCGGGCGGGGCCCGGACGGCCGCTGCGATCGGTCGGTCGTCGACGGGCGACGCTACTTGAGGTGCCGCTTGAGGGTGCCGAGCAGGGCGGTGGGCTCGATCGGCTTCTGGAACACACCGGCCAGGCCGAGCTGGTTGTAGTCGATGTTGCGGCTGAGCTGATCGCCGACGGACGAGAGCAGGAACACCGGGGCGGTGTTGCCCTGGGCCTTGAGCCGCATCACGAGGCTGGTGCCGGCGTCGACCTCCTCCATCATCAGGTCGACGATCACCAGGTCGGGCTGCTGGGCCTGCCAGGTCTTGAAGCCCGCCTCGGCGGTGCCGGCGGTGACGACGGAGTAGTTGTTGGCCTCGAGCACCACCTGGAGCGTCTCGAGGATGTCGTTGTCGTCGTCGACGCACAGGATGACATGCTTGCCGTTCTTCATGGCGCACCCTCACCTGCCGCGGCCGGAGCCTGCTCCGGCCGGCGGCCGTCGGGGCCGGCGGTGCGGAACGTGCGGTCCCGCAGCACCGGCGCGATGAACTCGAGCGCCGCGGCGAGGTTGGCCGCCGCGCGCTCGGACAGTCGCTCCTCGAACCCCTCGAAGTCGTACCCCCGGATCGCCAGCACCCAGGCCTCGGGCGCGCACCCGAACAGCTCGCGGGTCAGCGCCAGGAGCGCCGGCGGCTCGATGCCGTGGCTGCCGAACGGCACGCCCGGCTTCGGCTCCAGCGCGCGGAACTCGAACGGCTCGGGCCCCCGCAGCGCGGCGTCGGCGAAGACGACGACGTCCACGTCGCGCAGGGCCACCGAGTCGTCCACGGTGATCTGGTAGTCGGCGTCGACGGCGACGCCGGGGAGGGCCAGCCGTTCCACGGCGGCGGCGCAGGCCGGACCGAGGCCGTCGTCGCGGCGACCCGGATTGCCGAAGCCGTGGAACAGCACGCGCACGCGCGTCCCTCCGTCAGCCCTTCACGGCGCGGGAGACCACGTTCCCGGCCGCGTCCAGCGCCTCCACCACCAGCGGCATCTGCCCCATCGCGTGGGTGGCGCAGGACAGGCACGGGTCGTAGGCCCGGATCGCCACCTCGATGCGGTTGAGCAGCCCCTCGGTGACCGCCCGACCGTCGAAGAACTGCTCGGCCACCTTCCGCACCGCCATGTTCATCGGCTCGTTGTTGTTGGTGGTCGACACGATCAGGTTGGCCATCGTGATCTGGTCGTTCTTGTCCGCCTTGTAGTGGTGGAACAGCGTGCCGCGCGGGGCCTCGACGATGCCCATCCCCTCGCCGCGGTACGTCCCCTTGGCCACCAGGTCGGTGCCCTGCAGGTCGGGGTCGTCGAGCAGCTGCTGGATCTTCTCGATCGAGTGCACCAGCTCGATCAGGCGGGTCCAGTGGTAGGCCATCGTGATGTTGTTGGGCTTGCCCTTGGTCAGCGCCATGAACTCCTGGCGCTCCTTCTCGGCGACCGGGGTGTCGATGAAGTCGCAGGTGTTGATGCGCGCCAGCGGGCCCACGCGGTACCAGCCCTTCTCCGGCCCGAGGCTGGTGAGGAACGGGAACTTCATGTACGACCAGGGGCGGACCTCCTCGCGGATCACCGACAGGTAGTCCTGCGGCGCCACCTGGTCGAAGATCTTCTTCCCCTCGCTGTCGATGGCGCGCAGGTTGCCGTCGTACAGGTCGAGCGCGCCGTCCTTGCGGACGATCGACAGGTGGTTGGAGGGGAAGGAGCCGAAGTCGGCCAGCTCGGCCAGGTGCTCGCGGGTGAACTTCTTGCACAGCTCGAGCCCCGCCACGGCCCACTCCAGCATCTTGGGCGCGTCCTGCTTCAGCTCGTCCCGCTCCTGGAGCGACAGGTTCTTGTTGATCCCGCCCGGGATGGCGCCGGTGCCGTGGATCTTCTTGCCGGCGGTGCGGAGGATCACCTCCTGGCCGTAGCGGCGCATCAGCACGGCCTGGACCGCGAGGTCGGGGAACTTGGCGGCCACGCCCAGCACGTTGCGGACCAGCGGGTCGGCGTCGAAGCCGAACAGCAGGTCGGGCGAGGCGAGGTGGAAGAAGTGCAGGGCGTGAGACTGGTAGAACTGCCCGTAGTGCATCAGCCGGCGCATCTTCTCGCCGGTCCGGGTGAGCTTGTCGGCGTCCACGCCCACCAGCATGTCCACCGCCTTGGCGGCGGCGAGGTGATGGCTCACCGGGCAGATGCCGCACAGGCGCTGCACGAGCACCGGGGCCTCCCAGTACGGGCGTCCCTGCACGAACCGCTCGAAGCCGCGGAACTCCACGATGTGGAGCCGGGCCTGCCGGACCTTGTTCTGCGCGTCGAGCAGCAGGCTGACCTTGCCGTGCCCTTCGACCCGGGTGACGGGTTCGATGGTGATCCGCTTGAGTTCGGTCGTCGTCGTCGTCACGGCCGCTTCTCCTTTCCGCTCAGTCGTAGCGGAGCAGCCCATACTTGAGGTCGATGGGCTTGTTGTTGAGCAGCGCCACGAGCACCTCCCAGATCGCGTCCGCGGGCGGCGGGCAGCCGGGAAGGTGCAGGTCGATCTTGACGACCTCGTGGAGCGGGTAGACCTTGTTGAGCAGCAGCGGGATCTCCGGGTCGTTGGGGATCTGCTTGCCCGGGTTGTGGACGGTCGGGCCGTTGAGGTACGCCTCGGCCAGGCACTCCTCCAGCGGCACGTGGTTGCGCATGGCGGGCAGACCGCCCATCGTGGCGCAGTCGCCGAGCGAGATCAGCACGTCGCAGTTCTCGCGGAAGTCCTGCAGGACGTGCACGTTCTCCTCGTTGCAGCAGCCGCCCTCGATGATCCCCACCAGGCAGCGCTCGGAGAACTTCTTGATGTCGTTGATCGGGGACTTGTGGAACTCCACCAGCTCGGCCAGCTTCAGGATGCGGTCGTCGATGTCGAGGATCGACATGTGGCAGCCGAAGCAGCCGGCCAGGGAAGCGGTCGCGACCTTGGGCTTTGCCATCGCTCGCCTCCTCACTTGCCCGACGGGGCCGGGGCCCGCTTGGCCTCGATCTCCGACCCGATGGGCTTGACGTCGTACAGGCGGCGGCCCACCGGGACGGCGAAGCCGACGCGCTTGATCAGGATCGCGCCCACCGGACAAAGCCCGGCGGCCTGGTCCGCGACGCCGAGGTTGGTGCGGCCCAGGCCGCCCTCGGCGTTGACCGCCACGCGCACGTGGTGGCCGCGCTGCACGAACTGGAACACGTTCTTGCCGTCCAGGTCGCGCGAGGCGCGCACGCAGCGGCCGCAGGCGATGCAGCGGTTGTGGTCCACCAGCACGTCGGGGTGCGTGGCGTCCACCGCGCGCTGCGGGAACATGTAGGGGTACCTGGGCGTCGTCATCCCCATCCGATACCCCATCGCCTGCAGCTCGCAGTTGCCGCTCTTCTCGCAGAACATGCAGTAGTGGTTCCCCTCGACGAACAGCATCTCGACGACGCTCTTGCGCCAGGCGCGCAGGTCGGGGGTGTCGTGGTCGACCACCATGTTCGGCCCGGCCGGGTGCGTGCAGGCGCTCTGCGGCCGGCCGTTGACCAGCACGGTGCAGACCCGGCAGTGGCCGCCCGGCGCCAGGTCCTTGGCCCAGCACAGCCGCGGAATGTAGATGCCGGCCGCGTCGGCGGCCTGGAGGATCGTCTGGCCCCGCTGCGCCGGAACCTCGACGCCATCGATCGTGAACGTGAAGTCGCTCATCGTGCTTCCTCCTGCCGTCCTAGTGCGCCACGGGCTCGCGCCCCTGCACGCGCACCGCCTCGCTCAGCGCGGCGCGGAGATCGAACGTCGGCTGCCGGCCGTCCTCGCGCGCCGGCAGCAGCTTCGCCTCGTAGGCCTTGCGGAAGTTCTGCAGCGTCGTCGCCACGGGGTTGGGCGAGGTCTGCCCGAGGCCGCAGCGGCTCGTCTTCCTGACCGTCGTGCACAACTCCTCGAGGTACGGCAGGTCCTCCGGCAGGCCCTTGCCGGCGCGGATCCGTTCCAGCCGCTCCCGGATCAGCACGTTGCCGACCCGGCACGGCGCGCACCACCCGCAGCTCTCCTCGACGAAGAACTCCATGAACGCCGAAGCCACCTCGAGCACGTCGCGCTGGGGGCCGAGGACGATCATCGAACCGCCCGTCGGCAGGTCCTCGAAACCGAGCGTGCGGCCGAACTGCCCGCGGTCGATGCACGTCCCCGACGGTCCGCCGACCTGCACCGCCTGCGCCTCGTCGCCCCCCACCTCCTTGAGGAACTCGGTCACCGTCATGCCGAACGGCAGCTCGTAGACGCCCGGACGCCGGCAGTCGCCCGAGACGCTGAACAGCTTCGTCCCCGAGCTCTGCTCGGAGCCGATCTGCGCGAACCAGCCCGCACCCTTCTCGAGCACCCGGGCCGCGCAGCACAACGTCTCGACGTTGTTCACCACGGTGGGCAGGTCGAGATACCCCTTCTCCACCGGGAACGGCGGCCGGTCCCGCGGCGAGCCGCGCAGACCCTCGGACGACCGGATCAGCGCCGACTCCTCGCCGCAGATGTAGGCGCCCGCGCCGAGCTGGATGCGGATGTCGAAGTCGAAGCCGGCCTTGCCCCCCACGCTCTTGCCGAGCAGCTGCTTCGCCCGCCGCTCTGCGAGCACGTGCTCGAGGTACGGCTTGAGGTACGCGTACTCGCCGCGCAGGTAGAGCAGCCCCTCGGCCGCCCCCACCGCGTAGCCCGCCACCGTCATCCCCTCGAACAGCAGGTCCGGCACCTCGGTCAGGATCACCCGGTCCTTGAACGTCCCGGGCTCCCCCTCGTCCGCATTGCAGACCAGGATCTTGCGCTCGCCCGCCGCGTTGCGCGCGAACTCCCACTTCATGCCGGCCGGGAACCCGGCGCCGCCGCGCCCGCGCAGTCGCGCCGTCTTCACCGAGCGGATCACCTCGTTCGGCGAGATCGCCAGCGCGTTCTTGATCGCCGCGCCCGGCTCGAGCGGCGCGAAGATCACGTCGCCGCGCTTGCGGACGTTGTTGATCACCATCGAGTGCACCAGGTCCAGCGCGTTGTTCCCCTCGCCGAGCGTCTTGACCAGCCGGGTCGCGTCGCCCGCCTCGCGCAGGTGCCGCAGGATCCCCTTGACCTTGTCCGGCGTGATGTAGGTCACCGGCACGTCGTCGATCAGCGCCGCCGGGCCCTGGTCGCACAGGCCGATGCACGCGGTCTTCTCCAGCGTGATCTGCCCGTCCGGGGTCGTCTCGCCGACCCGGATCCCCAGCTCCTTCTCGAACGCCGCGACGACCTCCTCGGCATGCCTCATCCGCGCCGTCACGCAGTCCGTGATCCGGATCACGTGCCGGCCCTGCGGCCGGTCGCTGTAGAAGGCGTAGAACGTGACCACGCCCTCCACCTCCACGCGGTGGCTCTTGACCTCCCGCGCGATGAGGTCCATCGCCGCTCCGGACAGGTGCCCGAACTGCGCCTGGACGTCCCGGACGATGTCCATCATCCGGGTCCGATCCTTGCCGTACCGGGCCGTCACCTCCTTGACCACCTTCTCTAGATTGTCGGCCATGCCCTCCACCACCTTGTCGTCTCTCGAACGCCCAGGTTCTCTCGACCTTCCCAACCGGGCCAAGCTCCGCCCTCGCGCAAGACGATCCGCGCCTGCGCCCGCCCCGGTCCCGTCCCCCCCTCGTCCACCTGCCAAGTCGGCTCGTAGCCTAGTTTCGGTCGGTCGCCAAGCGGATTCGCAACCTGGGCTGCGGCGTTCCGCCCCGCCCGCTGCGGCGTTCCGCCTCACCCGATACGCCGTGCCGTCTCGCCCGCGGGGTCGGGGCCGCCCCGGCGGCCCGACGCGGCCCCTCGCGGCTCGCCCCAGGCCGCCGGTTCCACTGCAACCACCCGGAACAAGGAGGCTCCCAGGGGCGACAGGCGTGCCGAGACGGCCGCGCCCGCCGACTGGCAGACATCCTGCACACGACCGGGGGTTCGCGCGCCGGGCCACGGGCCCGGACGAACGGAAGGGGACCCGGACCGGAGATGGGCGGGGGACGACAGGACACCCAGGCGGACGGAGGGGCACACCGGCCGGACGGCGCGGTGGGCCGAGGTGCACGATGGGCGGGTCGCTGAGGACCCTCGACGACGGGATCCGGCTGCTCTGCAAGCGGGCGGAGCAGCGTCCGTGTCCGCTGGGCCTGACCGCCGAGGACTGCGACACGCTGCGCGACCGGTCGATCTGGCTCGTCCACGCGCGCTGGTACGTGGTGGTCGGGTCGCTGGCCGCGGTGGCGCTGGGCGCCTCGATCTTCCCGGCGGCGGCGAGTTGGAACGCGCTGGCCGCCCTGGTCGCGGCGCTCGGCGCCGCCAACGCCGCCTGGACCTGGCAGGCCCGCGAGGGCGAGGAGGGGCTGTGCGGCCAGGTGCTCAACTTCGCCTCCCAGCAGATGCTCGCCGACTTCGTGCTGCTGACCGCGGCGGTGCACTACACCGGCGGCGTCGGCGGCCCGCTGGTGCCGATGTTCGTGCTGCACGGCGTGTTCTCGGCGGTGCTGCTGCCCAAGCGGCACACCGCGGCGATCCTCGGCTCCGCCGCGGTGCTGCTGATGCTGTCGGCCGGCGTCGAGTACCTCGGCGGCTGGCGCCCGCCGTGGCGCTTCGGCGATCCCGAGGTGGCCCCGGTCTGGATCGAGCGGGTGCTGGAGGTCGCGTTCGTGGTGCTGGCCACCGCGGGCGCCACCTGGCTCGGGCTGCACCTCGCGCGGATGGTGCGGCACCGCCATCGTCGGATCGCGGCGCTGGTGGCCGAGCTGCGGCAGCGCAACGACGACCTGCGACAGGTCGACCAGCAGCGCCTGCGGCTGCTCGGCGTGGCCTCCCACGACCTGCGCAGCCCGCTGGCGGCCATCGAGTCGCGCCTCGACCTGTTCCTCAACGGGTTCGTCGGCGAGACCACCGCCGGGCAACGCGAGCAGCTGCGCAAGGTCAAGGGCCGCCTGCGCGAGCTGCGCTCGTTCATCAACGACCTGCTCGACCTGACCGCCGTCGAGTCCACCGGCGGCCCGCCGCCGGAACCCGAGGTGGTCGACGTGGTGACGCAGGTGCGCGAGACGGTGCACGACATGCTGCCGCTGGCCGAGACCTCCGGGACGCGGATCGACGTCGCCCTGCCCGACCGCGTGTGGCTCGTGGCCGCCCCGCGCGCCCGCCTGGGTCTGGTGTGGTCCAACCTGCTGTCCAACGCGATCAAGTACGGCGCCGGCAGGCCGGTGGAGGTGACCATCTCGGCGCGCGCCGAGACGGTCCACGTGACGGTGCGGGACTACGGCATCGGCATCGCCCCCGGGGACCTGGAGCGGCTGTTCACCGAGTTCTTCCGCGCCCAGTCCGCCCGCGAATCGGGCATCCCCGGCACCGGACTCGGCCTGGCCATCTCCTCCCGCGTGATCCACTCCCTCGACGGGACGATCGACGTCCGCTCCCGGCCGGGAGAGGGCACGACGTTCACCGTCTCGCTGCCGCTGAAATCCGGCGACCACGCCGCCGTCGACCGCCACGGCGGCTAGCCGCGCGGCCGCCCTACGGCAGGCCCAGCTCGCGCCGCAGCGCCAGGAACTCCGGGGTCCGCGCCCCCTCCGCCTCCCGCACCACCAGCGCCGGCGGCTCGAGCGGCG
>CAZMRP010000129.1:0-9855 GCA_964568275.1 uncultured Myxococcales bacterium | reverse complement strand
CGGGCGGCGGTGCGGCTGTACCTGGCGGGACCGGCGGTCGATGACGCGATGAGCCCGACGCTGCGCCGGGCGCTGGAGATCGGCGACGAGATCGGCACGATCGACACCGACATCGAGCGCTTCACCGAGGAGCGCCAGCAGGTCCAGACGTGGACCTACGAGGTGCAGAACAACCTGTACTCGATCGAGGGCATCGCGCGGGCGGGCGAGCTGCGCACGCGACTGACCCAGCGATTGACCGAGCTGCAGAAGAAGTTCGACGAGCTGCAGACGAAGATCACGGACCTGACGGCGCGGCGCGGCGAGCGCTACGTCGAGCTGACGGAGTTGCTGCGGGAGGTCGACTTCGAGGTTCCGGAGCCCGCGGCGGAGCCGACGACCGCCGCCCCGCCCTAGGAAGCCGCCGCCGCGCGCGTGCGCGGCTTGACCTCGGCGGCGATCCAGGCGGTGATGTCGGCCAGCTTCGTGCCGGGTCCGAAGACCCGCCGCACGCCCGCCGTCGCCAGCCCGGGCACGTCCTCCTCGGGAATGATGCCGCCGGCGAACACGACGACGTCGGAAACCCCGGCCTCGCGGAGCCCCGCGACGACGCGGGGCAGCAGCGTCGTGTGCGCGCCCGAGAGGATCGACAGCCCGACGGCGTCGACGTCCTCGTCGACGGCCGCGCGGACGATCATCTCGGGGGTCTGGCGCAGGCCGGTGTAGATCACCTCGTGCCCCGCGTCCCGCAGGGCGCGGGCGACGACCTTGGCCCCGCGGTCGTGGCCGTCCAGGCCCGGTTTGGCGACGAGGATCCGCAGACGCTCGGCCATCGCGCACCTCCCTACATGCTGCGGCGGTACTTGCCGCCGATCTCGTACAACGCCTGCGAGATCTGGCCGACGGTGGCCACCCGCACCAGGTCCATCATCACGTCGAAGGTGTTGCCGCCGGCGTAGGCGACCTCGGCCAGCTTCCGCACCAGCGCCTCGCGCCGCGCCGGGTCGCGGGCCTGGAACGCGCGGCAGTTGTCGATCTGCGCCTGCTTCTCCTCGGGGCTGGCCCGCCGCAGCTCCATCGGCGGCAGCTCGTAGCCGTCCTTCAGCGTCTCGGGGTTGACGTAGGTATTGACGCCGATCAGCGGCAGCGAGCCGTCGTGCTTCTTGACCTCGTACAGCAGCGACTCGTCCTGGATCTTCCCGCGCTGGTACTCGCGCTCCATCGCGCCGAGCACGCCGCCGCGCGAGGCCAGCCGCTCGAACTCCGACAGCACGGCCTCTTCCACCAGGTCGGTCAGCTGCTCGATCACGTAGCTGCCCTGCAGCGCGTTCTCGCAGTGCGTCAGCCCCAGCTCGCGGTTGACGATCATCTGGATCGCCATCGCCCGCCGCACCGACTGCTCGGTCGGCGTGGTGATCGCCTCGTCGTAGGAGTTGGTGTGCAGCGAGTTGCAGTTGTCGTAGATCGCGAACAGCGCCTGCAGCGTGGTGCGGATGTCGTTGAAGTCGACCTCCTGGGCGTGCAGCGAGCGGCCCGAGGTCTGGATGTGGTACTTGAGCTTCTGGGTCCGCTCGTGGGCCCCGTACAGCCGGCGCATCGCCACGGCCCAGATCCGGCGGGCCACGCGGCCGATCACCGAGTACTCCGCGTCCATCCCGTTGGAGAAGAAGAACGACAGGTTCGGGCCGAAGTCGTCGATCTTCATCCCGCGCGACAGGTAGTACTCGACGTAGGTGAAACCGTTGGCCAGCGTGAAGGCCAGCTGGGTGATCGGGTTCGCCCCGGCCTCGGCGATGTGGTAGCCGGAGATCGACACCGAGTAGAAGTTGCGCACGTCGTGGGCGATGAACCACTGCTGGATGTCGCCCATCATCCGCAGCGCGAAGTCGAGGGAGAACAGGCAGGTGTTCTGGGCCTGGTCCTCCTTGAGGATGTCGGCCTGGACCGTGCCGCGCACGCTGCGCAGCACGTCGGCGCGGAGCCTGGCCACGACCTCCGCCGACGGCTCGCCGTGCTCCTTGCGGTAGCGGTCGAGTTGCTGGTCGATCGCGGTGTTGAAGAACATCCCCAGCATCATCGGCGCCGGGCCGTTGATCGTCATCGACACGCTGGTGTTGGGGTCGCACAGCTCGAAGCCGGCGTAGAGCTTCTTCATGTCGTCGAGCGAGCAGATCGACACGCCGGCCTCGCCGACCTTGCCGTAGATGTCGAGCCGCTCCGCCGGGTCGTCGCCGTACAGGCTGGCGGCGTCGAAGGCCGTCGACAGCCGCTTGGCCGTCTCGCCGCGGCACAGGTAGTGGAAGCGGGCGTTGGTCTTCTCCGGCCCGCCCTCCCCCGCGAACATCCGCTTGGGGTCCTCGTCGGCCCGCTTGAGCGGGAAGACGCCGGCGGTGTAGGGGAACGAGCCCGGGACGTTCTCCAGGGCCAGGTAGCGCAGCAACTCGCCGTGGTCCGCGGCCCCCGGGGTCGCCACGCGCGGGATGCGGGTGCCGGCCAGCGTCTGCCACGACGCCGGGGCCTCGAACGACCTGCCGCGCACCTCGTAGCGGTAGACCTCCCCGCCGAACGAGGCCTTGCAGGCGGGCCAGGCCTCGAGCAGCGCGCGGTACTCCGGCTTGAGCGCCGCGCGGGCCTCCGCCAGCTTGCGCTCGAGCGGTTCGGCGGCGGCCGGTTCGGCCTGCAGCTCGCGCCGCGCGGTCTCCCGGGCCTGGGCCGTGCGCGCCCGCTCGGCCAGCGCCTCGACCTCGGCCCGGTAGCCGCGGCAGCTCTCGGCGATCTCCCGCAGGTAGCCGACCCGCTCGGGCGGGAACATGTGCCGGAACGTCGTCACGCGCTTGCAGCGCGCCTCCGCAATCGCGTGCTCGAAGCGCGGGCCGCCCTTGGCCGCCACCGCGTCCAGCAGGTGGACGAACAGGCCGTTGACGCCGTGGTCGTCGAACTGGCTGGCGATGGTGCCGAAGACCGGGAACTGCTCGCGGCTCGCCGGGTCGGGGACCAGCCCGCGGGCCCGCGCGTACTGGCGCCGCACGTCGCGCAGCGCGTCCTCGCTCCCCCGCCGCTCGAACTTGTTGATCACCACGGCGTCGGCCAGGTCCAGCATCTCGATCTTCTCGAGCTGCGTGCCGGCGCCGTACTCGGCGGTCATCACGTAGGCCGAGAGGTCGGCGTAGCGGGTGATCGCCGAGTCGGCCTGGCCGATGCCCGAGGTTTCGACGAAGATCAGGTCGAAGCCGGCGGCCTTGCAGACCAGGATCGCGTCGCGCAACGCGGCGGGGACCTCCTCGGCCGAGCCGCGGCTGGCGAAGGAGCGCATGTAGACCTGGGGCATCCGCACGGCGTTCATGCGGATGCGGTCGCCGAGCAGCGCGCCGCCCGAGCGGCGCTTGGTCGGGTCGCAGGACAGCACCGCGGCCGTGCGTTCGGGCCGGCCGTGCACGAACCGCCGCACCAGCTCGTCGGTCAGCGAGGACTTTCCGGCGCCGCCCGTGCCGGTGATGCCGACCACGAACCCGCGCGCGGCCTGGGCCCGCGGCTCCAGGCCGCGGCGCAACTCCTGCCAGCGCCTGCCCCCGACCTCGGCCAACGTCAGCGCCCGAGCCACCGTCACGTGCCGGGCCGCCGTCACCGCCTCGGGCGCCGGCACCGGCGCCCCGACCCAGCGCACCAGCTTCCCGTGCCGGGCCTTGGCCGGCCGCGCGGTTCCCGCGGCCGCCACCGTCGGGAAATCGAGCCGCTCGAACAGGTGCTGCATCATCCCCTGCAGCCCCAGCCGCCGGCCGTCGTCCGCCGAGTAGAGCGCGGCCACGCCGTGCTTGTGCAGCGCCCGGATCTCGTCCGGGCGGATCACGCCGCCGCCGCCGCCCACCACGCGGATGTGCGCCGCGTCCTCCTCGCGCAGCATGTCGACCAGGTAGCGGAAGTACTCGTTGTGCCCGCCCTGGTACGACGAGACGGCGATCCCCTGCACGTCCTCCTGGATCGCCGCCTCGACCAGCTCGCGCACCGAGCGGTTGTGCCCGAGGTGGATCACCTCGGCCCCGCAGGCCTGGAACAGCCGGCGCATCAGGTTGATCGCGGCGTCGTGGCCGTCGAACAGCGAGGTGGCGGAGACGATGCGGACCGGATGCTTGAGCGGAAGCGGCTCGATCTTCGCGGTCATTGCGAACCCCTGCGGAAGCCCCCTAGCCGTCGCGGTTGAGCTGCGCCACCAGCTCGTCGAGCACGCGCTCGGCGTCGTCGTGCGCCACCTGGCACGTGCCGACCGCCCGGTGCCCGCCCCCGCCGTAGCGCAGCATCAGCGAGCCGATGTCGGTGTTGGAGGTGCGGTTGAGGATGCTGTAGCCCACCGCGAACACGATGTTCTGCCGATCGCGCCCCTGCATCACCTGGATCGACACGTTCTGCTGCGGGTGCAGCGCGTAGAGCAGGAAGCGGTTGCCGGACCAGATCGTCTCCACGTCCCGCAGGTCGAGCACCACCACGTTGCCGCGGACGTGCGAGTGCTGCTGGAGCATCTGGCGGAACCTCGCGTTCTGCTCCTGGTACACCCGGACCCGCTCGGCCACGTCCGGGTTCTGCAGGATCTCCTCGATGCCCTTCGTCCGGCACTCGTCGACCAGGTCGACCATCAGCTGGTAGTTGCTGACCCGGAAGTCGTGGAACCGGCCCAACCCGGTGCGCGGGTCCATGATGAACGACAGCAGCACCCAGCCCTGCGGGTTCTCGATCTCGTCCTGGGTGAACTGCGCCGTGTCCGACTTGTCGACCGCCTCGACCAGCGCGTCGAGGTGCGAGAAGTCGAGCTTCTTCTTGTCGACGTAGTAGCGGTAGATCACCCGCGCCGCGCTGGGGGCCGTCTGCGAATCGCCCTGGAACTTGAGCTGCAGCCGCTCCTCCTCGCTGGTGTGGTGGTCGAACCACAGCCCGCAGCCGCGCGCGAAGGGCACGTTGGCCAGCACGTCGTCCTTGGTCACCTCGACCTTGCCGTCCTGGATGTCCTTCGGGTGCACGAACTGGATCGAGTCGATGATCCCGGCCTCCTTGAGCAACGCCGCGCACGCCAGGCCATCGAAATCCGAACGGGTCAACAGCCGCATGGAACCTACCTCCTCGCGACCCCGGAGGGTGCGGGAGCAGGCTAGCCCAAGGCCGTCGCCGAGGGAAGAGGGCACCGGAGGCCCGACAGGCGCCCCGAATTGGCCCGCCGGCCGGCCGGGACGGAGCGGTCGCGGCGCCGCGTCGCGGTTCCGGGGATCCGGCCGCCGCGGGCGACCGTCGGGGTGGCTCAGCGCGCGACCGAGACGTAGTCCAGGCGCAGGAGGATGTCGTCGACCTCGTTGAGCACGAGGCCGCTGGAGCCTGCGATCGAGAGGACCTCCGCCGGGAGGAGCAGGGCGTAGCGCCCGTAGAGGCCGCGGGCGGCCAGCTCCGAGGTGTCGCCGTTGGCGTAATCGTCGGCCTCGAACTCCTCGCGCGGCACGTTGAAGTAGGCCTCGATCCGCGCCCGCGTGAACATCGCGGACTCGGTGCTGGGGCCCAGGCCGGCGCCGTAGTCCCCGCCGGCCACCGGGTCGCGGAACAGGTTGCGCGACGGCCGCACGGAGGCGACCTGGAACGGCTCGTCGTGCGGCGTGCACCACTGGTTGTAGAAGGTGTTCTGCTTGAGCAGGTCGACCCGGGAGAAGGTGGGGGGCGAAGTACCGCGCCACAAGTCGTCGGAGCCGAGGATCGAGGCGTTGACCGACCAGAGGCGCTCGGCGCAGTCGTTCGAGGCGAGCACCGGGATGCCCTGAGCCTGGCCGAGACGCATCGTCCCGAGGGGGGCGAGCTCGAACGGGATCCGCTGGCCGACGTAGACGCCGTCCTTGAATTCGGCGAAACGAGCCGACTGGATCAGCAACCGGAAGCGTTCCACGTCGGACAGGCCCAGTTCGGTCGAGGGCTGCCCGGACAGGTCGGCGAGTTGCAGGAGGTGGTCGCGCAGGCTGAGCACGACCTTGAGGTCGGTCGGACGGCGGCCTTCGACCCCCCGCGTGGCGGCGGTGGTCCACAGCTCGTTCAGCACGGTCTGGAGTTGGGACGGTCGCGCGGCGGAGAGCACGTCGCCTTCGAGCACGAGGGACTGCTGCGACTCGTATTCGACGGCCCGGACGGCGAGGTAGGTCAAACGGCGGGCGAGCCGCATGTCGCGCAGGAAGACGTCGATCCGCTCGTCGAGCCACAGGTCGTGGTCGAGCGGGGCGACGGCCCGGCCGCGGAGCGTCTGGAGCGCGAGGCGTCCGTCGTCGTAGATCCCGCGGGCGGAGACCTTCATCTCGTTCAGGCGGTACCAGGCGTGCTCGATGTCCACGGCGGCCCGCATCATCCGCAGGCCCGCCGACTGCAGGCCCACCAGCGACATCTCGGCATCGATCATGCACTGCGAGACCTCCAGTTCGGCCTCGGCCCGCGCCATCGTCAGTTCGTGCGCCTGCTGCGCCTCGTCCATCTTGTTCTGGTACCCCAGCGCGAACTGCGTGGCGACGCCCTCGCCGACCGACGCGACCACCCCGATCGCCATCGCCCACTTGGATGTGGCACTGAGCGGCGAGTCGCCGCCGGTGTCGAGGGCCTCGGCCATCCACTTCAGGGCGTTCGCCGCGGCCGCGGCCCGGTCGGCCCAGAGCTTCGAGTCGCGCAAGCCGGTCATCGTCGAATGGTGATCCTCGATCAGCCCGAGCTGGTGCGCCCGGTTGCTCGCCAGGTTGGCGCAGCGCCGGACCCCGATGTCGTACGCACGAAGGAGGTCGTCGTGCTCGGACACGGCAAGCTCCAGGTCCTTGTCGAGCGAGCGGATCTCCATCACCACCCCGCCCATCGAGCCGCGATAGCAGTCGAGGATCCCGACCGGCGAGTCGGAAACGTCTTCGGTGCTGGGCAGGACGGGGTTGACGCCGGGGAAGGCCGCCAGGCAGGCGTTCTGCGCGTCCTCCACGGTCCGGATGGCCACGAACTCCGTGCCGGTGAGCTGGCGGAACGTGTCGGGGCTGACCCGGCCGAGCAGCGTCTCCCCCGGCAGCGGACACGACACGCACAGATTCGTGCCGTCTCCGCAATCGACGGGGTATTGGACCGTCGTGCACTGCGAGAACCGATCGGCGAGCTGGTCGAGCACGTGGTCGTTGAAGCTGACGACGAAGCCTGCGCGATGGCGCAGCTCGCGCACGACGCACATGTGGTACTGGAGCTGCTCCACGGAGAGCAACTGGACGTAGTCATCGAGGTTGAAGGAGCAGAGGGGATCCTCCGAGCGGAGGAAGCAGGTCTTCTCGTTGAAGGGCACCCAATCCTCGAGCAGCTGGATGGTCATCAGGTCGGACGGGGAGCCGCACAGCTCGAAGAGCTGCTCGCCGTAGCGGGTCCGGATCCGGTCCAGGCGCCGCTCCAGGGTAGCGGCGTCCTGGGCGGTCTGCACGTCGCGCTCGCGCAGCCCGACCCATGCGGTGCGGGCGGCCTCCAGCCCGGCCTCCGCGCGGGCGACCATCGCCGGCGCCCAGGCGTCCGACCCGGCGTCGGTTCCGATCAGGTAGTCCGAAATGGCCGAGAAGCGGCGGGTGGCCGTCGACTCGTCACCGAAGAAGTACAGGGGCAGGTCCTCGTCGGCGATGCCGAGCGGATTCTGGCCCGAGCGGATCGAATCGGTTGCGGCCATCAGACGTGCGATCGAAGCGCCCACGTTCCTGGCCAGCCCATCGTAGCGGTCCAGCCACGCGGGCCGGGCCAGTCCCTCGCCCTCCGCCCAGGCCTCCGCACGCGTGGCGAGATCCTCCGCGATGGGCTGCATCACCATGGCGTAGCGCAGCGTCCGGCCGAGCATTCCGATCACCGTCCCGTCCTGGCCGAGCGACGCCTCCTCGAAGCGGGGTTCGAGCAGGGCCAGTTGTGCGTGCAGGGTCCCGAGGATCGCCGCGGGCGGCGCCTCGGTCTGGGTGTGGTGCGGCTGCGACACGACGGCGCCGCCGGCCGCCCGGGGCCGGTAGTCCGGGTCGGCCAGGACGCTGCCGGGCAGGCCGGCCAGCGCCGTGGCGAAGCGGGGATGGAGGAGGAGGTCCCAGCCCTTGAGCGACTCGTCGAGCACCGCCTCGACCGGCTCCATCGTCGGCTCCCCCGGGACGGGACTGTCGCGGAAGACCTGGGCCATCCGCTCCGCCTCGGCGGCCTCGCGGGCGGGGTAGGCGTGAAGCATCAGCCACTGCTGGACGAGGCGACCGGCCAGGGCGGAGGCGAGCGGGACGACGGGGGCGTCGGCGGACCGGGCGCGGCGCCGGTCGGCGTCGGTCGCCAGGCCGAGGGCCCACAGGAACCGCGCGCCGTCCACGCAGGCGGGGGCCGGGTCGAGAGCGTCGTGCAGGCCGGAGCCGAAGGGGTCCAGGCGCGGCGCCGCGGCGGCGCGGAAGTTGAACACGTCGTCGGCGCAGGCTTCCATCCGCAGTTGCGCGTTGAATCGCGCCGCATCTCCGACCGGCAACTCGGCGTTCACGTCCGCTTCGATGGCCGCGGCGCGCGCGCCCTCGCCGCAGTGGAGGTCACCGGACACGGAGAGCGGCTCGGTTCCGCCGTCCAAGTACGGCGCGGCCACCGAATCGACCGTCGTTCCTCCGGTGGCCGGCGGTTCGTAGCACAAGGCCATCTCCGGACACGAGGGCGGCTCCACCGGCATTCGGCACACGGCGGTCACCGTGCCGACAAGGTCGAAACCGGCGTTGGAGCGGACGCAGCCCGCGGAATCCTCGTAGGACAGCCGGGCCTCGACGGTCAGCGTCTCCCCGGAGCTGTCGGTGATTTCGCAAGCATAGGCCTCGGCCAGGGCGTCGCACAGGTCGATCGACCCGAGGTTGAAGGTGAAGGTCTGATCGGCGGGCGCGCACGCGCCGCCGGTGCCGCTGAGCGTGATGTCGTCCCCCAGGAAATCTGCCCGGCAAGGGAGCACGCGGGCGGAGGTCGACGAGGTCAGCACGGCGTTCGCCGCGACCATCGGGTGGGCCGCCAACGGCGTGGCGAGGCGCGACACCAGCGCGCGACCGCTCGAGGTCAGTGCGCCCGGCGCGACCCGCGTCGTCCCGCCCGGCGATTCGGCCCCCCACCCGTCGCGCAGCGCGAGGTTGGCCAGGGCATCGGCGGCGGCGTTGGACAGCGCGCACGCATGGAGCGTGCCCGAGCCTCCGCGCGCCCAGGAATCGAGCAGCGCACGCTTGTCGGCATCGGGAAGTGCGGTGACCGCGGCGGGGTTCGGGGTCATCGCGTAGTCGAAGGACTCCTCCCAGGGCGTGGGATCGTGGCCCCGCGCCGGATTCAGCCTGGGCGACACGTCGCCCGGCACGGCCGGAGGACGCGCGTCGGCCGCCAGATCCGCCGCCCGGCTCAGCGAGACGAGCCACCGGGCCTGCGGCTTCCGGTAGGGAACGAGCACGCCGGAGTAGCGGGTGACGAGTTCGAAGGAGAAGGACTGCCCACCGACCGACAGCGACGCATCGGGGGCCTCCACGAGCACCTCCACCGGCGCGCCGGCGGTGGCCTCGCCGGTCAGGTACCCGGTCGTCGGGAAGTGCACGGTCGCCTCCGACGGCGACGACGCGGCGACCCGGCCAATCCACCGACCCTCGGGGTGAAGGACCCCGAGGGTCTCGTGGAGCACCAGCACGCCCGAATCCCCGGCCGTGCTGAGGAACAGCTCGGCGGTCAGGGGCAGCGTGAGGCCCGCCAACTCCAGCGCCGGCGGCTCCTCGTCTCCGCCGACGCCGACGGCGACGAGCGAGGCGGAGCCGAGATACCGGCCGGCGACCAGCGCGTCCGCCGCCGGGGGTTCGCCCTCCTCGCCGGTCGGGCCGAGCGTGACCG
>CAZMRP010000128.1:0-9884 GCA_964568275.1 uncultured Myxococcales bacterium | reverse complement strand
CCTCGGGCTGGGGGCATCCGGAGCACTACGGCACGATCCGGACGGGCGACGTGAACGGCGACGGCCTGGCGGACGTCTGCGCCCGCGGCAACGCCGGGATGTTCTGCTGGCTGTCGGACGGCGCGGGCTTCCCGACGCAGGTCAACGGTCCCGCCTGGAGCGACGAGGCCGGGTGGGACGACATCAAGTACTGGAGCACGATCCGGCTGGCCGACGTGGACGGCGACGGCCGCGCCGACCTGTGCGGCCGGTCGGCCTCCGACTTCCGCTGTCATCTGTCGACCGGCGACGGCTTCGGTGGTCCGGTGGTCGGGCCGGCGATGGCCGACGGCTCGGGCTGGGGCGACTACGACAACTACTCGACGATCCGCATGGCCGACGTGGACGGCGACGGCCGGGCCGACGTCTGCGCGCGGGCCAATGCGCGGTTCCACTGCTGGCTGTCGGACGGTGCCGGGTTCCCGACGCGGCTCGACGGGCCCGAGCTGTCGGACGACGGTTCGTGGGACGAGCCGCGGTACTTCCGGACGATCCGGATGGGCGACGCGAACGGCGACGGGCTGGCCGACGTCTGCGCCCGCGGCTGGGGCCGGTTCTACTGCTGGCTGTCGGACGGCGCGGGGTTCCCGACGCGGATCGACGGGCCCGAGTGGGGCGACACGCAGAACTGGGACGAGGTCCGGTACTACGCGACGATCCGCTTCGGCGGGCCGCCGCCGCCGGTCTGCCGGCCGGTCGAGGAGGTCTGCGACGGGGTCGACAACGACTGCGACGGCGAGATCGACGAGGGGTGCAACCCGCCCGAGGACGCGGGGACCGACGCGACCGACGGAATCGACGGGCGCGACGTGTTCCCCTACGACACGCCGGGGCTCGACGGGGCAGTCCGCGACGACGGCGCGGAAGGCGACGTCCCGGTGGTGTACGTCTACGGCGACGACGGGTGTGGCTGCGCGGTGCCGGGCGCCGGCGGCTCCGCGCGGCTGTTCGGGCTGTTCGGGTTCTTCGGGCTGGCGGCCCTGGCGCGCCGAGGTCGCCGCGACCGGCGTCGCGGTTGAGGCGGCGGTGCGGATTCAGGGCGTGAGCGTTCCGTAGACCGCCTGTGCGCGGAGCGTCAGCGGCAGCTCCGACGAGTTGTAGATGCTGTCGGTCTCCCAGGTCCGCTCGACGGCCACGGCCACGAAGCGCGTGCCGTCGGGCGACAGGGCGAGCTGTGCCTGGCCGTAGCCGATCAGCGGATTCGGCGACTCGCTGCGTCCGGGCTGGTCCACGAGGAGGGTGGTGCTCCAGCCGCCGGCGCTGCGGAGCGCGTGGCGCAACTGGCCGCGGATTTCGTTCGCGTAGCCCGAGCCGTCGTGCCAGACCGACTGGTCGAGGAACAGCACGTGGACCCGGCCGGCGTCGTCCAGCGCCAGGAACGGCTCGGCCCCGGTGAACCGCGTCCCGTCGTCGCCGGCGTAGCCGTCGTTGGCCAGCACGGCCGTCTCGCCGCAGAACCCGTCGGACCCGCCGACCCACGCCCGCAGCTCGGCCGACTGCAGCGAGCCGGTCTCCACGCGGCGCACGAAGTGGCCGGCGAACACCGGCCGGCCGTCGTCATTGAGAGCCAGGCTGCTCTCGTCGACGTACTCGTCGAGCGGCGGGCCCCAGATGCCGGCCTGCGCGGTCTCGCGGTTCCACGCCTCGCCGGCCGTCAGCCAGCCGTGGTACAGGTTGACGTCGCACGACGGGTCGCAGGGGAAGATCTGGTTGCGGTACAGCGCGTGGATTCCGCCTCCGGAGTCGACGGCATAGGCATCGATCTCGGTCGCCTCCGGCATCGGCAGCGCCTCCCAGCTCCAGCTGCTGCCGGGGGTTGCGGCGCGCGAGCCGTGGATCAGGCGCGCGGTCGTGCCCGAGCCGGTGTGGGCCAGGAGGTGCCATCGCCCGTCGCGACCGATCACCGCGGCAATCGGCATCAACCACGAGGTTCCGGTGAGGGCGGCGAGGTCGAGCCCGGTCGGCGCCGAGCTCCAGGTCGTGCCGTCGCTGCGGTGCTCGAGCCATTCGGCTCCGTCGGCTTGCAGGATCACCGGCGAGCAGTCGTCGTCGTAGAACAGCGACAGGTCCAGACCCGGGTCGCCGGTCGCGACGGTCGTCGGGGTGCCGGGTGCGCGCGTCGAGCCGTCGTCCAGTTCGACGTAGGCCAGCTCGCGGCCGCCGGTCGGGAGCGACCGCCGATAGGCCAGACCGATCGTGCCGCACGGTCCGGCCCGGAGCGCGCCGAGGGTCGCGGGAGGCACCGGTGACTGCCGATCGAAGTCCATCGTGTTCATTGCCGTGGCTTCGACGGTCTCGAAGGTCGCCGGCGCGCCGACGACCGACACCGTGGCTGCAGGCGGCGCGCCGAACTCGCAGGTCCCGGGGGTGACTTCGGCATCGGCATCCGCATCGGCGTCGGCCCCGTCGGGCGGGACGACGCCATCGGCGTCGTCGGGGCCGGCGTCGGCGGCAGAGTCGTCGTCGCCGCAGGCGGCCGGTCCCGTCCCGAGAGCCAGGCCGAGCGCGAGCAGGGCGGACCAATGCTGTTGCATCGCAGCTTGCCTCCTCGCCCCGGAGTGGGGCGGCATTCCGGTAGCACGGCTCACGGAGGCGGGCAACCACCCGGGGCTCGGGGGCCGACGGCTCGGCCCGGCTCCGCAGCCGTGTCGGACGGGTCGCGGGATGTCAGCCGGGGATGCGGAGGGAGGTTCCGGGGAGTCGCGCGGGATTCGTGATCGGCGGTTCGCAGTGCGTACCTTCGCAGACGTAGGCCACCGCCGCGCCGCGGGGCGACTTCGCGGCGAGCGCCTCGGGCAGCTCCGCGTCGGGCGGGATGGCGAACACCAGGTCGCGGGGGTCGCCGTCGGCGGCCAGGGCCGCGTGCCAGGGCGCGAGGGCGTCGGTGGTGCCGCGCAGGACGACGAGCCGCGGCGGCTGGAGGTGCTCGTCGAGCGCGAGGATCAGCGTGCCGAAGGCCCCCGCGTGCCGTGTCAGCTCGGGGGCCAGGGTCCGCAAGGTGCGCTCGGCAGCCTCGAGCCAATCGGTGCGGCCGAGCAGCCCGCCGAGGCGCAGCAGGGCGCGGACGGCCACGCCGGTGCCGCCGGGGAGGGCGCCGTCGGCGGCTCCGTGCGGGCGGCAGAGGAGCGTCTCGTGGTCGTCGGCGGTGAAGTAGAAGCCGCCGGCAGGGTCGGCGAAGGAGTCGAGCAGCCGGTCGGCGAGGGCCACGGCCCACAGCAGGTCGGAGGAGCGCCAGCGGGCCTGGAGCAGCTCGAGCAAGGCGTCGAGCAGGAACGCGTGGTCGTCGAGGTAGGCGGGGAAGCGGGCGCGGTCGGCGCGCCAGGCGGCGAGCAGCCGGCCGTCGTGCCACAGCTCGCGGCGCAGGAAGTCGACGGCGGCGGAGGCGGCGGCGATGTAGTCCGGGCGGTCGAGCAGCCGGCCGGCGCGGGCCAGCCCGCGGACCATCAACGCGTTCCAGGCGGTCAGCACCTTGTCGTCGAGGGCGGGCCGGGGGCGCCGCTCGCGAGCCGTCCGCAGCTTCGTCCGGGCCGCGGCCAGCCGTCGCTCCAGCTCCGCGTCGGGCAGGCCGAGCCTCGTCGCCGCCTCGGCCGCAGTCGCCTTCCACGCCAGGTGATTGGCGCCTTCGAAATTGCCGTGCGGCGACACGTCCCACGCGGCCTCCGCCGCCGCCAGCTCGTCGGCGTCGAGCAGTCCGCGCAGCTCGTCGTGGGTCCAGACGTAGAACGCGCCTTCGCCGCCGGCGCTGTCGGCGTCGAGGCTCGAGGCGAAGGCGCCGCCGGGCAGTCGCAGCTCGCGCAGCGCCCAGTCGGCCACGTCTTCCGCCGTGCGTCGGTACGCCTCGTTGCCGGTCAGCCGCCAGGCGTCGGCGTAGACCGGCAGCAGCAGGGCGTTGTCGTAGAGCATCTTCTCGAAGTGCGGGATCCGCCACCGCTCGTCGGTGCTGTAGCGGAAGAAGCCGCCGCCGAGCTGGTCGTGCAGGCCGCCGGCGGCCATCCGGTCGAGGGTCAACTCCAGCATTCGGCGGGCCTCGTCGTCGTCGGGGTGTCGCCGGGCGTGTCGCAGCAGGAACTCGAGCGGCACGGTCTGGGGGAACTTCGGGGCGCCGAGGGTGCCGCCGTGGACCGGGTCGAAGCTGCGGGCGAGCCAGGCGCGGAAGCCCCGCCGGGGCCCGTCGTCGAGCGGTGCGGCGTCGGCGCCGGGCGGGCGGAGGTCGGTCTGGCGCAGCGCGGCGGCGAGGTGTCCGCCGAGCGCCTCGATGGAGTCTCGGCGGTTGCTCCAGGCGGCGGCCAGCTCGCGCAGCAGCTCGGGGAAGCCGGGCAGGCCGAAGCGCGCCTCGCGAGGGAAGTAGGTGCCGCCGTAGAACGGCTTGCCGCCGGGGGTCAGGAACATCGTCAGCGGCCAGCCGCCGCCGCGGCGGGTCAGCAGCTGGTGGGCCAGTTGGTAGATCTGGTCCAGATCCGGCCGTTCCTCCCGGTCGACCTTCACGCAGACGAAGTGTTCGTTCATCCGGCGCGCGATGGCGGGGTCCTCGAACGACTCGTGCGCCATCACGTGGCACCAGTGGCAGGCCGAGTAGCCGATCGACAGCAGGATCGGCCGGTCCTCGCGCCGGGCGCGCTCGAGCGCCTCCGGGCCCCATGGGTACCAGTCGACGGGGTTGGCGGCGTGCTGGAGCAGGTACGGGCTGGTCTCGTCGGCGAGTCGGTTGCGGGGGGCGGCGTCGGTCACGGCGGGCCTCCTTGCAGGGGCAAGGTAAGCAGCCGGGGGGTCTCGGTCAGCAGCCGTCGGGCCCTGCTCTTCCGGGTGCGAGCTCCGGGCGCCGCGCGGTCCGCGGCGCGGCGGGACGGACGGCTCAGGCGAGGCGGCGGGCGACCGGCTCGGGGTGGCAGGTCGAGCCCCGCTGGGCGCACTCGAGGCACGTCCCGAGCAGCCGGTCGCGGTCCGGGCCGTCGGGAACCGGGGTGAACTCGTGGCGCAGGAACAGCGCGGGGACGCGGGCGACGGCCCACAGGGTTCCGGCTCCGCGGCGGCGGGCCTCGTCGACGACCGTGGCGACGAGACGTCCGCCGAGGCCGCGCCGGCGGAACTCCGGGGCGACCCACAGCCAGCCGACGAGCAGGCGGTGGTCGAGGCGTTCGAGCATCACGCCGCCGACGGTCCGGCCGTCTTCGACGGCGAGCCAGCCGGCCAGCGCCTCGACGCCGGGGGGGACGCCGGGCTCCAGGCCGGCCTCGACCCCGCGCCGGCGCAGGGTGTCGTAGTCGGTGTCGGGGAGGATCGCGGTCACGGCGTGATTGTAGCGCAGCCGGGCGGCGGCGGGGTCGGTTCGTCGTCGGCGTGCGGGTCAGTTGCGGTCGGCGCAACGCCAGCCGCTGTACCCTTCGGAGACGAGGATCTGGCCGGAGGAGCACTGCGGGAGCAGGGCTTGGGCGCCGGAGCTGAAGCTGGTGGGGCGCGAGCATTCCAGGCGGCCGGAGGAGTCCCAGGTGATGAAATCGCCGTCGTTGCAGCTGGAGAGACGGAGCGCCTCGCGCAGATCGACGCACTCGAAACGGCCGTGGGCGGCGGCGACGACCACCTGACCGCTCCAGCAGCCGGTGGGGAGCTGCGGGGTGTCGTCGGCGGAGACGGCGGTCTCGCGGCCGGCGACGAGGACCAGGGTCAGGGCGGCGACGAACAGGGCGATGCGGAGCGTGGTCGACATGGCTTCCTCCCGCCGGCGACGGTTCCGCGACGGCCGGCCGTTCCACGGACGGCCGCGGTCGCCGGTCTGTTCACTGCATAGCCCGGATCGGGGGCGCTTGCCAGCGCCGAGCGCCTGGCGACGCCGAGCGCGCGGATCCGCGGGGTGGCGTCGCGGCCGCCGGGCGGTTCGGCTATGCTCGGCGCGTGGAGGAAGGGGGACGGCATGCGACTGATCCTCGTGCGGCACGGAATCGCGATCGACCAAGACGAGGCGACTTGTCCGACGGATGCCGAGCGCTGGTTGACGGACGTCGGCAAGGAGAAGGTCCGGCGGGCGGCGGCCGGGCTGGTGCGGCTCGAGGTGCGGCCCGGCGCGTGGTTCACGAGCCCCTACGTGCGGGCGATGGAGACGGCCGAGTTGTTCGCCCGGGCGTTCGAGTTCCCGGCCGAGCAGATCCGGCGGACGGACGGGTTGCTGCCCGGGGCGGACCCGGCCGCGTTCTTCGCCGAGCTGGCGGCGGTGGACGCCGACGAGGCGGTGGCCTTCGGGCACGCGCCGAACCTCGACCTGCTGGTGGCGTGGGCCGTGGGTTCGCGGCGACCCGTGACGGAGCTCGGCAAGGCGGGGGCCGTGTGTCTCGAGCTGTCGCCGGACCTTCGGCGACCGCACGGGGTGCTCCGGTGGCTGTGCCCGCCGGCGCTCCTGCGGCGGCGTTCGTGAGGGCGATTCCGGCGCGGGGGCCACGACGACGTCACGCAGGCGTCACCCGGCCGACACGCGCGCGGGGTCTGCTGTGGTGGTCGCGGGCGAGCTTGCGCCGTGGCGACGGACTGGGCTACTGGGGAGGAACGGGAGGCCGGTGATGGGGCGGGTGCGAGGGCGGACTGGGACGGAGGTCGGCGCGGAGCGGTTCGTGCTGCGGGCCGAGGAGGCGATCGGGCCGGCGACGGCGAAGGTGCTGGCGCGGCAGGCCGACGTCCTGTTGCGCGCCACGCCCGGGACGCTCGAGGGGAGCGACCCGGAGCACCTGCACGACCTGCGGGTCGCCTCGCGCCGCGTGCGCTTCGCACTACGGATCCTGGGGGCGTACCTGACGCCCGGTCGCGCGGACGCGCTGCGCGAGGAACTGGGCACGTTCATGGCACCGATGGCGGCGCTGCGGGACCTCGACGTGTTCCGGGCCGGTTTGCCGGAGCAGTTGCGACGGGTCGGGGCCTCGCAGGAGGGCTCCGAGCGGCTGGTGCGGAGCCTGGAGGCGCGCTGGACGGTGGAGCACGAGCGGCTGCGCGGGGCGCTCGACACGCCGCGCTGGGCGCGGCTGCTGCGGACGCTGGCGCGGGCCCCGGTGGTGGCCGAGCTGGCGGTGCCGGAGCCGGTGGGCGCCGTGGCCGCCCGTCTGATCGGCCGTGGTGCGCAGAAGGTGGTGCGCTGGAAGCCCCGCATGCTGCTCGACCTGCCCGCGCCGCGGCTGCACCGCCTGCGCGTGACGGTGCGCCGGTTGCGCTACACCTGCGAGTACTTCGTCGACCTGTTCGGCGAGGGGTCCCGGGCGTTGATCCGCGCCTGCATCGTGGTCCAGGACGTGCTCGGCGCGCACCAGGACGCGACGGTGGCGCTGGAGCTGCTGCACCGGTTGAGCGAGGAGCGGATCGAGGCGGGGGACGCGCGGCCCGAGGAGCTGATCGTGCTGGGTGCGCTGCTGCAGGTGCGGCGCGAGGATGCCACGATCCGGCGGGACGCGGCGGTGCCGGCCTGGAAGGCGCTCTTGCGCCGCGCCAAGGCCGTGCCGAGCTAGCCACGCCCCCGTCGGCGCACCGCGGCGCACGGTCGGGGACGGCCGCTGCCGGCGACGGATTCGCGGGCGGCAGTGGGGCCGCTGCGGGGCTTCAGGGCTTGCCGCGCAGCATCACGAGCAGCATCTTGAACCGTTGGGCCGCCTGCACCGAATGCGGCACGTCGGCCGGCATCAGCACCACCTCGCCGGCGCCGAGTTCCACGGTCTGGGAGCCGATGGTGATGCGGCCGCGTCCGTCGAGCACGTGGACGAAGGCGTCGAACGGCGCGGTGTGCTCGGAGAGGCCCTGGCCGGCGTCGAAGGCGAACAGCGTGATGTTGCCGACCGGGTTCTGCACGATCGTGCGGCTGACGACGGCGCCGGGGTTGTAGCCCACGAGGTCCGCGACGGGGACGGCCAGCGCGGGCTGCAGCCGTGCCGGGTCGGGCTCCTGGACTGTCGAGCGGCGGTTGGTCATGCGAGCGTCCTCCTGGTCGAGGTGGAAAGCTAGCGGCCGGTCGGGGGCGGGGTCAAGCGCGGAGCCGCGCGCGGAGGCTCTTCCCCTGGTCCGCGTCTCCCGCTACATTCTCGCTGTCGCCGCCGTCGGCGGCCACGGTCGGGGGAGGAGGGCACGATGAAGAAGTACGTCTGCGGCGTCTGCGGCTACGTCTACGATCCGGCGGTGGGCGATCCGGAGCACGGCATCGCGGCCGGGACGTCGTTCGAGCAGCTTCCGGACGACTGGCGCTGTCCGGACTGCGGCGTGACCAAGGACTCGTTCGTTCCCGAGGACTAGGCCGGTCGGCGGCCGGGAGGCAGGGCGATGGCAATCGGCGTCGAGGAGGCGATCAAGACCGCGCTCGAGTTCGAGACCAGGGTGCGCGACGTCTACGCACAGGCGGCGGCCAAGGCCACCGATCCCGCCGCCCGCCGTACGCTCGGCACGCTCGCCGCCGAGGAACAGGCGCACCTCAACCTGCTGCACGCCAAGCTCGAGGAATGGAGGCAGTCGGGTCGGGTGACCGAGGAGCGGTTGGCCACGGCGGTGCCGTCGCAGCAGGCCTTGCGGGAGGGACGGCAGGGGCTGCGCAAGCGGATGCAGCTGTCGGGCGCCGAGCGGGCGCAGGCCGAGGCGACGCTGCGCCGGGCGCTGGCGGCGGAGGCGGAGGTCGGGGCGTTCTACCGGCGGATGGTGGGCGAGCTGCCGGGGCCGGCGCAGCCGCTGTTCGCGCGGTTCCTCGAGGTCGAGGACGGCCACCTGGCGATCGTCCAGGCCGAGCTCGATTCGGTCACCGGGCTCGGGTACTGGTTCGACGTGCAGGAGTTCCGGCTCGAGGCCGAGTGACCGGGCGACGGGTCTTCGCGGCAGGGGAGGCGGCGTGACGGACGGTCGCGACAAGCGGGAGCGGGGCGGGCGTGGCGTGCCTTCGGGCGCCGAGCGGCTCGTCCGTCGCGATTTCCTCAAGCTGCTGGGCGCGGGCGCCGGGGCCGTGGCGATGGGCTGCAGCGACGAGCGGCGCCACCTCCATCCCCGCATCCTGCCGGCGCGGGACGAGTTGCCGGGCGTGGCTCGGTGGTACGCGACGGTCTGCCGCGAGTGTGCGGCCGGGTGCGGCGTGCACGCCCGGGTGCGCGAGGGCCGGCCGGTGAAGCTGGAGGGCAATCCGGCGCACCCGGTGAACCGCGGCGCGCTGTGCGCGCGCGGGCAGGGGGCCCTGTTGCGGCTGTACGGGACGCGGCGTTGGCGGGGGCCGCAGGCGCGGACCGCGACGGGTTGGACGCCGATCTCGTGGGACGAGGGACTCGGGTCGCTGGGCCGGGCGCTCGAGGATGCCGCGGCGCGCGGGCCCGGCCGCGTGGCGCTGCTCGGCGGCCTGGAGCACGGCACGCGGGGCGACCTCTGCGCGCGTTTCGCGCGCGCCTTCCGCGGCGACTACCTGCAGCTCGATCCCCACGCGCCCCGGGCGCTGATGTCGGCCCACCGAGCGGTGTTCGGGCGCCGCGACGTGCCGCGGTTCCGGCTGGAGCAGGCGGACCTGGTCCTGGCGCTCGAGGCCGACCTGTTCGAGACCTTCGTCTCGCCCGTGGAACTGGCGCGGCAGCTCGTCGGGCCGGGTCGGCCGGATGGGGAGCGTGCGGAGCTGATTTGCGCCGGGCCGCGGCGCGGCGTCACGGGCATCCTGGCCGACCAGTGGCTGCCGCTCCGCCCGGGAACCGGCGGGCACCTGGCGCTGGCGCTGCTCGGCGAGCTGCAGACCGGCCATCCGCGGTCGCTCCGCGGCGGCGAGGTGCCGCGCGCCGAGCTGGACGCGTTGCGGGCGGCGTTGCCGTTCGCGGCCCTCTGTCGGGCGGCGGGCGTGAGGGAGGACGACGTCCGGCGGCTGG
>CAZMRP010000127.1:0-9986 GCA_964568275.1 uncultured Myxococcales bacterium | reverse complement strand
CGCCGGTCCCGCCCGCCGCCAGCTTGACAGCCTCCACGCCGCCGCGCAACGCGGCGTCGCCGGTCACCGGCGAAGGTATCCCGCCAGCAGCCGCACGATCTCCTCGATCGCCGTCGTCCGCTCGACCTCCGCAGGCCGCTCGTGCACCAGCCACCGCGTCAGCGCCTCGGTGGTCTGCCCGAGCACCCGCGCCATCACGGCCCGGTCGCCGGCGCGCACGTCGGGCCGGCCCCGCAGCAGCGCCTCGACCTGCTCGAGCCGCGCCCGCTCGTGCTTGCGCAGGGCGACGTCGAGGCGCGGCACCTGCGGCAGCTCGAACGACACGGCGCGCGTCAGCTTCGGGTCGGCGTCGTGCGCCGCGACCAGCCCCTCGACCAGCCCGCGCAGGCCGCGTTCCAGCGGCGTCGCCGCGTCGGCCAGCTCCGCGAGCGACCGCACGAGCACGACCTCGACCGCCGCCAGGTGCCGTTCGTGCAGCGCCGTCAGCAAGGCGTCCTTGTTCGGAAAGTACTGGTACAACGAGCCGATCGACACGCCGGCCCGCTCGGCGATGCGGTTGGTGGTGGTGCGGGCGTAGCCCTCGGCGGCGAACAGGTCGATCGCGGCCTGGAGCATCGCCGCCACCGTCTCCTGCGCCCGAGCCTGTCGCGGTCGCTTGCGCGGCGCGAGCCGGCGGGGCAGCCGCGCTCCCGCAACGCGAGCCGGCGCGCCCGCGGCCCGCCGTCCGACCGCGCTCGACGGGCCGCAACCCCCGGGAACCCGGCCGGTTACGGGCATCGCGGCGACTCCCCGAGGCTCCCGCCGAAGGCGAGTTGGCAAACCGAGCGAAAGCTCGTATTCATGGAGCCATGGTAGTGAGCAACGACTCGCTTCGTCAACCGCCGCCGCCCGCCGCCGCCCGGACGCACGTCTGCCCGTGGTGGATCGGCCGGCTCCTGCTCAACCCGCTCCGCCGTCTGCTGGAGAGCCCCGAGCGCCGGCTGGGACCGCACGTGCGTCCCGGCATGACGGTGCTCGAGCCGGGCTGCGGGATGGGCTTCTTCACGCTGCCGCTGGCGCGGATGGTGGGCGAGCACGGTCGGGTGGTGTGCGTCGACCTCCAGCCGCGGATGCTCGCCGGGCTGCGGCGACGGGCGGAGCGCGCCGGCCTCGCCGCACGAATCGAGACGCTCGCGGGCACGCTCGACGACCCGCGGCTCGACGACCGGCGCGGCGCGATCGACTTCGCGGCCGCGATCCACGTGGTGCACGAGGTGCCCGACGCGCCGGCGTTCCTGCGCCGGCTGCACGAACTGCTGCGCCCCGGCGCCCGGCTGCTGCTGATCGAGCCGAAGGGTCACGTCTCGGCGCAGGCGTTCGCGGACACCGTGGAAGCGGCACGCGCCGCCGGGCTGGTCGAGGTCGGACGGCCGCTCGGGGAGAAGTCCCGCTCGGCGCTGCTCGAGCGTTCGGCGGAGGGCGCCCCGTGAGCCCGGCGACCCGCCGGGGGCTGGTCGTGCTGCTGGTCGCGGCGTTCGTCGGCGTGGCGGTCGCGGCGGCGCTGGTGCTTCCGCGGCTTGGGGCGGTCTCGCTGACCGTGTCCGCGATCGTCCTGCTCCACGTGTTCGGCTACCTGGCGCTCGGCATCCTGCTGTTGACGCTCGGACCGCGGCAGGCCGCCCGGCTGCGGGCCTGGCTCGCGGCGCGCCGACGACGACGCGCGCCCGGCGCGGACACCACGCCGCGGCTCACGGGTTGAGGAAGTCCCACAGGACCTCGTTGGCGTTGAGGTCGGTCGAGTAGGCGCCGACGAAGGTCTCGCACAGCCGGCGCGGCGGCTCGCCGCCGGGCCAGCAGTGGTCCATCCCGACCAGCGTGCACAGGCCGACCCGCACGCCGTCGTCGCAACTCTCGTAGACGTCGCAGTGCGACTCGCCGTGCGGCGTGCGGACCGGGTCGCCGACGCAACCGGCGAGCGCGGCGTAGTCGTGGAACGACCGCTCGCCGAACGAGTACGGCACGTACGAGTCGTCGGTACCGTGGAAGGCGAGGAGGAACCGTGGGCGGGCGGGGGCGCAGTCCGGGATGCCGATCCCGCCGGCGACCGGGGCGAAGCCGGCGAAGACCTCGGGGGCCTCGCAGGCCAGCCGGTACGACATGTAGCCGCCGTTGGACATCCCGGCGGCGAACACCCGCGCGCGGTCGATGCACAGGCTGCGGGCCAGCTCGTCGACCAGCGCCGACAGGAAGCCGACGTCGTCGACGTCGCCCGCCGCGGCCTCGCCGCAGCACAGCCCGCCGTTCCAGGAGTTCTCGACGCCGTTCGGATAGGCGACGACGAAACCCCGCGCCTCGGCGGTCTCGTTCATGTTCGAGAAGTAGACCTGCTGGCCGCCGTTCGAGCCGTACCCGTGCAGGTTGAGCACCAACGGCATCGGCGCCGCGGCGTCGTAGCCCGTGGGCACGAACAGCAGGTACGACCGCGCGAGGCCGGCGAACTCCATCGACAGCGTGTGCGTGCCGGGGCCGGGGTCGCCCGGCCGCGGACAGCCGGCCGGAACGTCGATCGAGTCGCCGACGTCGTCGATGTCGGGCCCGACGTCCCCGAATCCGTCCGGCTCGCCGTCCGGCGCAGCGTCGTCTGCCGCGTCGGCAACGACGTCGCCGGCGTGGTCGACGCCTTCGTCGGTCGGCACGTCGGCCGCCGAGTCGTCGCCGCCGCAGGCCGGGACCGCCAGGGCGACGGTCGCGCAGGCCGACCAGGCTGCGCGCGCCAGCCGGTTCCGCGGGGTTCGAAGCATCATGCGCAGAGGGTCCCCCGGACGCGGACGGGCTGTCAACGACGGCGGAAGCGGGTCCGGCCCGCCCACAGCCCGAGGAGCAGGCAGACCGCCGCCCAGGCCGCGGACCCGCGGGCTCCGGTCGCGCGGCAGCCGCAGCCGTCGTCTCCGTCGCCGGCGTCCGGCGCGTCGCCGGAGACATCGTCCGTGCCGTCGATCGGGGGCGCCGTGTCCTCGGCCGGCACGTCCTCCGCGGCGTCGGCCTCCGCATCGTCCTCCGCGTCCGGGTCGGCGTCCGGGTCGGCGTCCGCATCGGCGTCCGCATCGGCGTCCGCGGCGCCGGACGGCTCGCAGAATCCGAGGTCCTCGAGCTCCGCGAACAGCGGAATCCGGCAGTGCTCGTCGGCCGCACAATCGCCGTCGCCGCGGCACAGGGCCGCGCAGACCCCGTCGTGCGGGTCGGTGGAGACCTGGACGCAGTAGGCGCCGTCGGCGCAGGGCACGGCGGCGCTCCAGGACTCCGGGTCGGCGTCGCACGCGCCGCCGACGCCGATCCCGTCGCTGGGGAAGCAGTCGTAGCCGCCCCCGGCGCCCAGCGGCACGCAGGCGCCCTCCGCGCAGTCGCCTCCGGTCGGGTCGCAGTCGGCGGCGCCGGCCAATACGCTGTCGATCCAGTCGGCGTAGGCGTCGACGCGGGTGTCCGACCCGTAGGCCGCGCAGCCCTCATCGACGGAGGTCACGAGCCCCACGACGCGCTCGGAGCCGCCGAGCGTGGCGAAGGCCGGGGCGCCGGCGTCGCTGTAGCAGGGCAGGTTCGCGTCGAACGCATACGTGTAGTCGGTGAGGGTCAGCGTGTCGATCGTCCCGCTGCCGTACCGCCGCACGCCGTCGCCCGAGACCGGGCTGGCGTCGTTGACGCCGTAGCCGACCCAGGTGATGGCAAGCCCGGCGGAGATCGGGGACGTGTTGAGGGCGTAGGTCGGCACGCCGGTCAACCCCACGACCTCGAGGAGCGCCAGGTTGGCGCGCACCGGGTCGGTCCCGGTAGGCGGCGTGTAGTCCGGGTGCAGGTGGATCGCCCGCACGACGTAGAAGTCGATCCCCACGTCGGTGATGTCCTCGCCGTTGGTGAAGACGATGTCGCCCGGGTCGGCGTCGGCCACGCAGTAGGCCGCGGTGAGGACCCAGCCGGCGGCGATGGCGGTGCCGGTGCACAGGCTGAACATGCCGCCGCCGGCATCGATCAACAGCGCGCCGACGCCGGTGTGGGTCGTGTCGGGCGTGCCGTTGATGATCGGGGCGCGGGTCGTGCCGGGCGGCTCGGCCGGCGCCTCGACGCACGAACCGACGGCGAGGACGAGGCACGAGGCGAGCAGCGGCGCGGAAGGAAACGAGGAGCGACGCATCGGAACCTCCTTCGGTCGCAGTTGCGCGACCCGTCATCGTAGGTTGGCCCGGCGCATCGGGCAACCGGGCCGGCAGGCCGGCAGGCGGAGGCCGGGAGGCGGCCGACCGGCGCACGGCGTCTACAGCACCAGACCCAGCAGACCGTCGGCGGGCCGCTTCCGACGGCCCACGTACCAGAAAGCGGCGGGTCGACCGACGAGGTCCAGCACGTGGCGCGCGGCCGCCCGGTCCCGGGAGTGGAAGACGACGACGCCCTCCTTGAGGATGGCGCCGCCGTCCCGTTCGAGGTCGATGGCGACGACCCACTCCCGCGGAAAGGCGCGCTCGATCTCGGCCAGGGTCATCCGTGGTGCCATGGCCCGACGGTAACCGGCGGAACGCAGGCGACCAAGTTTTCAGCAGGCGGCGGGGGGCGGACGAGCGCGAGCGCGAGTTCCGCCGAGCATCGAAGTGGTAGCGGCGAAGCGCAGCCGCCGAAGGCGGCAAGCCCCCGGGGCGCGGCGAAGGGGGGACGGGGGAGATCCGAGCGCGAACGGGGGCCGGACTACTCGGCCTGCTTGCGGAGGTAGGTCGGGATGTCGAGGATCTCGTCGGCGCTTTCTGACCAGATGGTGATCACAACGATTCTCACAACATGACCGAGGACGAAGCGTAACCGCCGGTCACGGAGCGCAACCAGGAGCAACGAGAATGTGGTCCCAAAGTGGTCCCTCCCAACCCCGCCTCCGCAGCCGCCTTGCCCCACCTCGCCACGACCTCGGCGTGCGCATTGGATCTGGCACACGCAAGCTCATCGATCGACTCGCGGTCAACGTCCAACTCGCTACGTCCGAGATCGGCCGCGTGCTGTTGACCTCGGGGCTCTACGTCGGAACTCCCCTCCGCGATCGGGTCGCCGTCGCCCTCTTCAACAACGCCACGATGCACGTCCACGGCGAAACGAGCCGGGTTGCCCAGGTGCTGGAGGACGACTTGGCGTCGCTTACCACTATCGTCGCCCGTGGGGAGACGCCGTCGACGGTTCGTGCCAGTTCCTCGGATCGCGGGCGTTGTGATCCGACGTTGCTGCGGCTCAGGTTGCCCACGATTCTCTACCAGCGCTTCCGCTGCATGGTCGACCTGTACTCCGCAGTCCGCCACGACGGTGATGTGCCGCAACCCGCCGACGAGACCGAGCGGCGGCTGATCGACCACCTGCTCTCGCGATCCGCCCGCGAGATCCGTCGGGAGCGATCCGGCGTCGCGGAGGTGGTGCGGTGGGCCCTGGTGGAAGCCGAGCCCGACGCCGACGAGGTGTTCGACATGTACGTGAAGTGCAGGAACGCGATGTGGAGTCGCATCGAGCGAGCGATGCAGGTCATGCGGGAGGGCGCGACGGCGGAGATCCGAGCGGCCCTAGGTCGATCCCGATGATGGAGAAGGAGAAGAACATGACGACGAACAACGAAGCCCAGGTCGACACCAACAACGAGAGCGGCCAGAAACCGCCCGACGAGGAGGTGCGCATCGTCGGCTGGACCGCCGCCGTGGACCACGTGGGCTGCTCGATGGCCCGCCTCCGCCGGCTGGCGGCGGGAGGCGAGCTGCCTGCGCAGCGCGACCAGCGTGGCCGCGTGACGTTCCTGCGCCGCGATCTGGAACGGATCCGTGCCCAGGAGGCCCCTGCGGCCGCGGAGTCCACCAGCCCCGGCACGGAGGACGTGGAGGATCCTCCGCCTCCGGCTCCGGAGGCCGACGCGGCGGGGATCTCGGCGAGCGTCTACGCGGACGTCTTCGCCGATCTCACGAGCGGGAAGACGCTCGATGCGATCGTCAGCCATCGCAAGCTGCTGCCCGAGGTCGTCGCGCGGATCGCCCGGCAGTGGCGCGAGCTGAGGGAGGTGGACGTGAACGCCCCGACGGTCCTCAGCGACATCTCGGCGCTGCGTGCGGAGATGCAGCAGCACGGGCGGGAGGTGGCCGCGATCAACATCTGGGCGAAGCAGGTGGGGATCCGGCTCGGCGGCCTCGTCACGGCGAACAACCGCATCAGCGAGGGGTTCGCGAAACTGTTGTCGGAGATGATTGCCTCGGCGATCGCGCGCCAGGACGCGCGCATGATCGAGGTCACCAGGGACCTCGTGTCTTCGGACCGCCACTGGCAGAACATCAGGGAACTGGTCGGGATGATCGCCACGATCTGGGGCATCCTGCGGAGGCTCGCTCCGCTCGGCGGGCTGACGCTGCCTGAGACCCCCTGCAACCCGGAGCCCGAGACGAATCGCTAGGCCAGAGATCCTGCCGTTCGGGATCACTCGGCTGGACGATCGCGATGGCCAGAAGGCAACTGGTGTTGCCGATCTTGCCGAACGGGATTCGACCTCAGCTTGTGTGCCTCGGAGCGGGCTTGGAAGCCGATGGCTACTCGGCGGAATCCGCTTGTCCCTGTCGGTGCGGATGCTCGCCGTCGGCGGCGTCGGTGAGGTAGCCGCGGGGCCCGTGACGCGCGTACGGGCAGGGTGGCTCCCATGCGCACCCAGCCGGCGGACTACCAAGGCCGGCATGCCCGCGGGCCGCTCCCCGCCGTCTACCTCGGCATGATGGTGAAGCTCACGTACGACGGAGCGTCGCTCGGCACCGGCCCGATCGTACCGGCTTTGATCCAGGACGCCGCCAACGTGAAGTCCACCGTCTCGTTGATCGGATCGTTGTCGTCGGGCCAGACGTCTTCGTCCCAGAGGAAGACTTTCATCGTTGTGGCCTCGTAGATCGTCAGGTTGAACGACTCGTACCACGACGGCGCGAAGCTGTCGGATGCCTCCGTCGACTCCCAGTACCAAGCACCATCTACCCAGACCACGACGATCGTGTCTGGCGCACCGCAGCCCGGGTCGAAGCAACCGTCGGTGTCCAGGTGCCCGGTCGTCAGCGTGAACGTGTACTCCCGGCCCCAGATCAGCGTGCAGTGGTTGGAGATGCAGATCGACTCGGCATCGCAGTCCGCATTGGTGGTGCAGGCACCTGGGGTTACGCACCTGCCGGACGCATCGCACGTTTGTCCACTCGGGCATCCGCAGTCCGCCGGGCAGGTGGCGCAGTTCTCGCTGGCGCTGCACGTACCGTTGCCGCAAGTTGAAGGTTCGGCACTACACTGGCCCGTCCCGTAGTTGCAGATCGGCCGATCTGCGGGACAGGTTCCGCAAGACTCGCGGCCGCAGTTCGGCTCCAAGCCGCATTCTCGACCCATGCAGTTGGCGACGCACACGTCATCGTCGCCGCCGCAGGCGAAGCCGAGGCCAACGCCGGCCAACCCGACAACCACGCCGAGGAGAACAAGGGTACGCATGGCGACTCCCTCCCTGCTGGCCCTACAGAAAGGGCCGAACGAGTCCACCTCGGGCGCAGCCTCGTCGGCCCTCCCGGCCAACACGCAGGGAATCACCCCACGCCGTACCGGCTATGGATGCCCGAGGTGGATGTCCCGGAGCCGTTCTTCGCCACCGCCGTCGCGGGTGATGAGGCCGCCAAGCTGTCGGAGACAGCCGGTGGCGGCGAAGCTCAACTCCAACCAGGATCTTGGTCGGCGCGCCACGCGGAGTCAAGCTCGCCCGCGCAGTTCGTCAGCTTCGCTGCGGGGCAGGGCCGCCGCCCTGCCAGGTGGCTGTCGGCGCCTTGCGGGCCCGAGCTGTCGGGGCCTGCCGCAACCCTGCCACCGACCTGCCGCGACCTGTCGATCACCTGTCGCCGGCCTGCCGCGACCTGTCGATCACCTGCCGCCGACCTGCCGGCCGCTTGCCGCAGCCTGCCGCCCGCCTGTCGATCACCTGCCGGTAGCCTGCCGGAGCCTGTCGATGCCCTGCCGAGGCCTGCCGGGGGCCTGCCAGGGGCTTGTCAAGGGCCTGCCGGAGCACCTGCCGCCCCCTTGCCGCGACAGCCTGCCGGCGGCAGGTGCCTGCTGCATTCGATCTCAAGTTGCGTGATTTCGAGGTGTTGATACCTTACCCAAACTCAGCATGGCCGGAAATGCGACGTTTCTGTCGACAGGCCTGCCGGCAGGTCGTCGTGCTGGTTGGCGTGGTCCCGGGGGCGGTCGAGCTTTCCCGAAATCACCCCCTCCCCGCGGCCGAGATCTTCGCGGCTCGAACCGAGGGACGACGGCGCGGGGTGATCAGAAATCTGATCTCTGGGGATCCCGGAAGTCGGGAAAGCAGGGCCGCGTCAAGAACAAGGCCATGGGTTCCCGGCGGGGGACGTGGGCGCGCCGTGGGGGTGAGGGCTGGCGCGTCGCGGACTATGCGATGGGGACGACCCTGCCACGGACCACCACGCGGACGACCATGCGGACGACCATGCGGACGACCATGCGGACGACCGTGCGGGCCATGCGATCGATGCGGACGACGGGGCGGACGACCCCGGTGCTGACGACCCCGGTGCTGACGAGCCCGGTGCGGACGACCATGCGGACGACCATGCCGCCCATGCGATCCATGCGGAGCCGTGGATCACCATGCCCTTCGCCCCGCGGCGCGCGGCCGCGCGCTGTGTCCCTCCACGTGGGGCGTGGTTCGCTGTCGCCGCGCGGCGGCGGCGTTGCCCGGACGGCGCAGCCGCCCCCGCGGCGGGCGGGGGTGGTTTCCGCGGGAATGCCAATTGGGATCCTTCCCAGTTGCAGATACTGCGCGAAGCCCGACCCGCCGGCCAAGGGCCTCCCGGCACGGGTCTGGTGCTCGGTCACCACGACGGCCGTCCCCATTTCCCCGTCATCCACCTGCGGCCTGCGGCCTGACCCGCGGCGCGCCTTCGCGCGTCGCGGTCGCTCGTCCCGGCCGAGCCGAATGGCTTGGTGCGCGTCGAGGTCGTCATCGCGCGCATCCCGGACCCGACAGCCGCTACGGAGCACGACCGGCGGCGCGTGTCTCCGTGTCTTCGAGCGTCGGCGAGCGTCTCCGTCCCGTCGAATTCCGGCCCGCAAAGGTCGATGGCACAGCACAGCCTCCGCGAGCCGGCGAGCGCACGACACAGCACATCAAGATCGGACGTCAGAGACCGCCGACCTCAACAAGCTGGCAGACGAGATCGACGAAGCCCGTGGGGGCTCCAGCGAAGTCGAAGCGCACCCGAAAGCGGCCGGAGCGCTCATCCCGTTGAACCACGGATGACCAGATGAGGGGATAGCCCGCATGCTCGTCGAACTCGAGTCGGACCTGGACACCAGTGGCCCACGAACAGAACAGGGTGATGCCCTCGTCCTCGGAGGCATGTTGCAGCAGATCGATTCTCAGGTCCAGGCCTCCCCGTAGCCACGACACCGATTTCAGTCGGTAGTCACCCAACCCAGCGGTCATCAGTTCATCTAGCCGCGGCGACATCATCGTCCTCGTGGCCCAACTCTGGTGGCAGTTCCATCGGTCACGGCTTGGACTTCCTCAAGTCTCACAGGCCTCGGATTGGCGAGCGTAGTCGAACCGTGCGTCGGGTCGGTAGGATTGACATGGACCGTCGCGGGATGGGTGTGAGTACGGCTATCGAACGGGGCGAGTCCGGGGTGCTGGGCCCTCTGTGAGACGTCCGTCATGGACCCGTCGGGCTGGCGATAGCGACCAGCCGACGCCATCCCAGTGACCGACGGCGGCTCGTACGGTCGTCGTCCCGCAGCAGGGGAGGCCGGCGGAGCCGCGAACGCATCCGCGGGACTCGGATCTCGGCACTGGAGAACCCCACCGATCGCCCCGGTGGCCGCTCCAACGCCTGTGGAGAAGAGGAGTTCTTCCGGGTCGATCTCGCCCGTGGTTCCCAATTGCGTGGTGACGGATCCGGTGGCTCCCCCGGCGGCACCCG
>CAZMRP010000126.1:0-9993 GCA_964568275.1 uncultured Myxococcales bacterium | reverse complement strand
TGCGCCTCGTAGAGCTTGGCCGCCTCGGCATGGCGGTTGCCGCGGCGGATGTCGGCAGCCTTGGCGCTGGCGAGATCGGCGGCGCGGGTGCCTTTGCGGCGCTCGGCAAGCTTCTCGTAGGGCTCAGGGTCGGAGGTCGCGACGATGGCGGCGAGCTCCCGCTCGGCGACACGCTCGGGCGAACCGTAACTGACCCACCACCAGGCGCCTGAACCCGCGGCGGCGAAAAGGATGACGAGGGTCGCCAGAAGCGCGATCCGGCCTGAACGCCGCGGCGGCTTCAGTGGAGAGGCCGGGAGCGACGGCGGGGGAGCCGTGGTTCGCGTCCGCTGGGTCGGCGAGGCGGCGACGACCGAGGATCTGGCCCGCCAGGTCGCCGTCTTCGCGGACGGCGCCCGGCTGGCGGTGGGCGTCCGCATCCCGGCCCCCGCCGACGACCCGGAACCGGCCGCCGACGGCAGCGGCGTCTACGCCGGTTTCGCCTGGCCGGTCGGCGCCGGCTTCGTCTCGCGGCCGGACGTCGCGCCGCTGTCCGAGGAGCTGCAGACCCTGCGGCTGCCGGTGACGCTGAAGGTCCACCCCGCACCGCGCGCCGAGTACGTGCTGGCGTTCACCGACCCGCGCCACGCCCTGTTCGCCGACGCGCCGACGGTCGGTCGCCTCGTCCCGGTGACGGGCGGCGGCTGGTCCCTCACGATCGCCCGCCGACTGTACGTCGGCTCGGCGACACCGGACGACCGCGAAACGGAGATCACGCTCGAGGCCCGTTCGCAGTCGGTGCGCTGGCACGCGGGCGTGCTGAGCACGGTGCTGCGCACCACGTTCGGCGGAGTCACGACCGACGCGCACGCCCCGTACGTCGACTGGCGCATCGTCCTCACCTGGACGGCCGACCTGCCGGACGGCGAGACGCCGCCCGCGCTGCCGGAACCCTACGAGCGCTCCGCCGAGCCGACGACGCGTGCCGCCGCACCCCTGGACGTCGAGGCCTGGACGCTCGCCGGCCTCCCCGGCGACCTCGGCGATGACCCCGCCGAACGGGCGGCGGCCGCGGTCTGCACCGCGGCGGGCACCGGCTCGACGGTCCGGCGGTTCGTCGATTCGATCTACCGCCCGCCGGCCACCGGGCTCCCCTCCCCCGCCGGCGACCTCTCGTGCTCCCCGGGGCCCGGCGATGCGCCCCGTCCGATGCCGCTGTTGGAGCGGGAGAGCTTCGCGGTCAACGACCAGGTCCAGGTCTGCCTCGAGGACCTCGACCGTGCCGGAACCGCGGCCGGCGTCCTGACCTCCGGCGGCTGCGTCGACGCCGCGCGCATGATCTCGGCCCTCTCGCTGGCCTGGACCGACGACCGCTCCCGCGCGCTCGGCGTCTCGGCCCCGTGGAACGCGGGGGCGAGCGCCCTGGGCCACCGGCTCGCCCAGCAGTGGCTCGCGCTGCACTCGATGATCGTCCGCGAGGCGCTCGAGGTCCAACAGGTGAACGACATCCTGCCGACCACGGACCGCCTGGCCCAGGAGTTCACGCTGACCGGCGCGCTCCAGGCGGCCCTGGACGGCTGGGACCTGCTGCTGCACCCCCGCTTCGCCGCGGCTCTTCCGCTGCTGCCAGCGGCCGTGCTCCACGCGCCGGACTACCGGCCGCGGCTCTTCCCGTCGGGCTCCTATCCCGCCTCGAACAGCCACGAGCAGCCCGTGGGGCTGGCCGTCGGCCTGCTCCGCAACCTGCGCGAACAGATCGACGCGCTCTCCAGACTGGTGGCCGACGCACGCAGCGGCCTGGCCCGCTTCGGGGACGTCGAACCGTACCTGGCCGGCTACTTCCGCCGCGCCTTCGTCGTGCTGGGCCTGGCCCAGGGATTGTACGACACGGCCCGCGCGGTCGCCGAGCCGGACTGGCAGGCGGAGTGGGAGGTGGCGCGGATCGACTTCGGCTCCGCCGTGGCGCGCCTCTTCCTCGCGCTCGACGACCACGATTCGGGCGCCAACCTCCTGGCGCTCGACGACGACGACCTGCCGATCTACCGCGTCGGCGACGAGGTTTCGGCGAACGACCGGCTCTCCGCGCTCTCGGACTACCTGCTCGGCGTCGGCACCGACGTCCGCGCCGTCGCGCCGTACATGGTCAACCGCGCGCAGACCGCCTTGGACACCGCCCGCGCGGCCTGGGTGGCCAACGTCACCCGCAACTACCAGGCGCAGCTCCAGGCGGCCGAGCACGAGCGCCGTGTCGAAGGGGTCAACCGCCGCTTCGGCGAGCAGATCACCAGCCTGTGCTGGCAAATGGACTGGGACTCGGCGACGATCCTCGCACAATGGGACGAGGTCGACCCCAACACCTGCTACATCCTCGAGGACTGCCGGCCCACCGGCGCCGACCTCGGCCTGCGGGCCAACGCCGCCGACGTCGGCAGATGGCTGTGCGACGCCGGCCGCCTCCGTGCGCGGTTCGGCGAGAACGTCTCCACGGGCGATGCGTCGCTCGACGCCCTGATCGACGAGGTCGGCCCGACCCTCGACCGGCCCGACCAGCCGTTCGCCCTGCGCATCGTCGCCGCCGACGCACTCGGCGTGGGCTTCGCCGTGGGCACCCGCGAGTACTGGATCGACCACGACGACTTCGACCGCCTCGACGGTCGGCTGCCCGCCGACCTGCCGGGCGACTATCTCGAGGAATCCCGGCTGCGCTGCCTGTCGGCGCGCGACGCGACACGGGCCGAGCGGCCGGTGGAGCGCCCGGCGACGTGCGAGTTCGCCGACGACTGCCCGCTGGACTGGGTCTGCGCCGCCGACCATACCTGCGTCCCCGAACCGGGCCTCGGCGAGGACCGGGCCGAGTGCTACACCGGCTCCATCGGCGAGATGGCGCTGGCGGTGATGGCGGCGGCCCGCGAGGTGGAGATCGCCCGCTCGGAAGCCGAGGAACTGGTCGACAGCTACGACGTCGCGATACGCACCTGCATCATCACGCGGTCGTACCACGACCGGATGGAGGACGCGCTCGCGGCGCACAACGACCGCATGTCGAAGTTCGCCAAGTGGAAGCTCGCCTGCCAGGTCGCCGCCCACGCCGCCGCCGCGGTCAAGGACATCGCCTCGATGTCCGCTCCGTGGTCCAAGGCCTGGGGCACCGGCGCGGCCGTCGCCGAGGCGGCGGCGCTCTCGGCCGTCGACGGCCTGGACTTCGCCATGGAGGAGGCCGAGCGGGCCCACGAGGAGGAGATGCTGCAGCTCGAGCACGCGCTCGAGGACGCCACCTGCACCAACGACGCGAAGATGCACCTGGTGGGGATGCGCACGGCGAAGCTCCGCGTGCAGCAGGCGCTGCTCGACCAGTCCCGCACCTGGCAGGAGTACGAGGGCGCCAAGTGGTCGCTGCGCGCGCTGTTGTGGGAGGGGCACTGCGCCGTCGACAACGAGCGCAATCGCCGGGTCGACCCGCTGGCCACCGACTTCTGGCTCGACGAGAACGTGGAACGCTACCGCGACGCCCTCCGCCAGGCCCGGCGCGCCGCGTACCTGACGGCGATGGCCGTGGAGTACGAGTTCCAGATGTCGACCCCGGAGCGGGGCCGGATTCTCGCCGCCCGCACGCCGGCCGAGCTGCAGACGTCGATCGACAACCTCCGGGCCGTGGCGATGACCGGGACGATCGGCGGCGCCGCGCCCGGCAACCTGTTCACCGTGGTCGGCCTCAACCAGCACCTGCTGCAGCTCGCCGACCGCTCGGCGATGCCCGCCGGCTGGCAGGACCTCGCACCCGCCGAGCGTCTCCGCGTCTGGCTCGCTTCGAAGACCCACGCCGTCTACGACGCCGACGGCAACTACCTCGGACAGGAGGTCCCGTTCAGCCTCCAGCCGCTGGGCCGCATCGGCATCGGCGACCCCGGCGGAATCCCGATCCTCGCCGGCACCGATTGCGCCGAACGGCTCTGGTCGGTCAACGCCTCGGTGCTCGGCGACGAACCCTACATCGGCGGCAGCACCTTCACCCGCGTCGTCCTGCGCAAGCGCAACACCTTCTACAGCCAGTGGTGCGGCGGGACCCACGACGCCGAGTTCCAGGTGGCCTCCACCCGCCCGTCCCGCAACCTGTTCCTCGACCCCTACGGCTGGGAGGAGTCGCTCACTCCGGCGACCCCGCGGCCCGACACCACGTCGATCGACGAGACCAACGGCTACAGCAACGCGCGGATCTCGGCGTACTTCAACGTCAGCCGGGCGGAGTTGGAGGACGAGCGGTACTTCAACGGCGACTCGCAGGAACTGGCGGGACGCGCCCTCTACGGGGACTACGCCCTGTTCTTCCCGGCCGACACCCTGAGCGACGGGCGGCGCGACGGCCTGGTGCTCAACCGGATCGACGACGTCCTGCTCCGCTTCGACTACGTCTCGGTCGCCCGCGGCCGCCCGTAGCCTCGACCCGTCGGCTCCTCGGAAAGAACCGCCCTCGCCCCGCCCTGGCGCACCCCGCCCCACGCTCGACTCCTCGACTTTCCCCTTGACAGCCTTTGGCCTATTACCGTATAGACGTACCTCAATGCCGGAGTAACCGGCGAGGAGCGCGCATTGAACGGAATCCTGGCCATCTCGGACGCGGCGTCGCTGGCCCTGCACACCGCCGGGCTGCTGGCCGCCGACCCGGCCCGCCGGCGCCCCGTCCGCGAGATCGCCGCGCTCCTGGGTGTCTCGCAGGCCCACCTGGCCAAGGTGCTCCAGCGCCTGGCCCGCGCCGGGCTGGTGCACTCGGTGCGCGGCCCCGCCGGGGGCTTCGTGCTGCGCCGGGCGGCGGACGAGGTCACGCTGCTCGAGGTCTACGAGGCGGTGATGGGGCCGCTGCACCCGTCGCCTTGTCTGCTCGGCCGCCCGACCTGCTCCGCCGCCGGCTGCGTGCTCGGCGGCCTGCTGCGTCGCGTCGATGCCGAAGTCCGCACGTACCTGGAACGCACCCGGCTCTCCGCGCTGGCCGCCCTGCGGCTCGACGGGGCGCCGGAGCCACGCTCTCGAACCACGGCCGGACGCCAGCTCGCGCCGGCCCCGTCGTCCCGCAGACCCTCCGGCCGCGCCGTCGCGCCGGAACAGCCAGTGCGCCGCGCGCGCACGGGGAGGTGACCATGTTCTGCTGGCAGTGCGAACAGACCGCCAAGGGCAAGGGGTGCGAGAACTCGGGCGTGTGCGGCAAGGACCCGCGCACTGCCGCGCTGCAGGACCTGCTGATCGAGGCGACCAAGGGGGTCGCGATGTACGCCCATCGGGCGCGGCAGGTCGGCGGCCCGGAGGCCCGCGAACGGGAGATCGACGTCGGGGTGATCGAGGCGCTGTTCACCACGGTGACCAACGTCAACTTCGATCCCGAGCGCCTGGCCCGCCTCGTCGCGCGCACCGCCGGGCTGCGCGACCGGGCCCGGACGCTGTACGAGGCGGCCTGCGCGAAGGCCGGACGCGAGCCCGAGCGGCTGGTCGGCCCCGCGGCGCTCGTCCCGGCCAAGGACGTCGACGGACTGGTGCGACAGGGCGAGTCGGCGACGATCCCGTCGCGCATCGAGACGCTGGGCGCGGACGTGGTCGGGCTGCAGGAGCTGACGCTGTACGGCCTCAAGGGCGCCGCCGCCTACGTCGACCACGCACAGGTTCTCGGCCGCGAGGACCCGGCGCTCTACGCCTTCTTCCACGAGGCGTTGGACCGGCTGACCCGGCCGGCCGCGGTGCCCGAGTTGCTCGGCCTGGCGTTGCGGGTCGGCGAGGTCAACCTCAAGGTGATGGAGCTGCTCGACGGGGCCAACACCGCCGCCTACGGCCACCCGGTGCCGACGAAGGTCCGCGTCACGCCGCGCAAGGGCAAGGCGATCCTGGTCTCCGGCCACGACCTCAAGGACCTCGCGCTGCTGCTGGAGCAGACCGCCGGCACCGGAATCAACGTCTACACCCACGGCGAGATGCTGCCGGCGCACGGCTACCCCGCGCTGCACAAGCATCCGCACCTGGCGGGCAACTACGGCGGCGCCTGGCAGGACCAGCGGCGGGAGTTCGACGAGTTCCCGGGGGCGATCCTGATGACCACCAACTGCATCCAGCGGCCGAAGGAGACGTACCAGGCCCGGATCTTCACCAGCGGCCTGGTGGCCTGGCCGGGCGTGACGCACGTCGCCCCGGGCGACTTCGCGCCGCTGATCCGCGCGGCGCTCGAGGCGCCCGGCTTCGACGCCGACGGCCCGGACCAATCGATCACCGTCGGCTTCGGCCGCCAGGCGGTGCTCGGGGTGGCCGGCGCGGTGATCGACGCGGTCAAGCAGGGGAAGCTCCGCCACTTCTTCCTCGTGGGCGGCTGCGACGGCGCCGAGACCGGCCGCAACTACTACACGAAGTTCGCCGAGGCGGTGCCGAAGGACTGCGTGGTGTTGACGCTCGCCTGCGGCAAGTTCCGCTTCAACAAGCTGGAGTTCGGCGACATCGGCGGCATCCCCCGGCTGCTCGACGTCGGCCAGTGCAACGACGCCTACTCGGCAATCCGCATCGCCGGAGCGCTGGCCGAGGCGTTCGGCACGGACGTCAACGGGCTGCCGCTGTCGCTGGTGCTGTCGTGGTACGAGCAGAAGGCGGTGGCGATCCTGCTGACGCTCCTGCACCTGGGGATCCGCAACATCCGCCTGGGGCCCAAGCTGCCGGCGTTCGTGACCCCCGCGGCGCTGCAGGTGCTGGTCGACAAGTTCAACGTGATGCCGATCACGACGCCCGAGCGGGATCTGGCGGCGATCCTCGCGCCGCAGGCGTAGGACGGACGCGGGGCGGAACCGGCGGCCGGCGCCGCGAGCAGCGGAACCCGCCCGCCTTCGCCCGCGGGGCCGCGGCGCGCGCGCCCTCGTCTACGGTTTCTGCGGCGGGTCGTCGGGCGGCACGGGTCCGGGCGGCTGGGCGGCCTTCTCCAGGGCGTCGGTCGCGGCGGCCATCGCGGCCTCCTTCTTGCTGCGTCCGCGCCCGGTGCCCACCACGTCCTGCCCGACCAGACACTCGACCTCGAACTGCCGATCGTGGTCCGGCCCCCAGGCCCGCAGCAACCGGTAGCTCGGCGTGACGTGGCGTCGCGCCTGGACCACCTCCTGCAGCCGACTCTTCGGGTCGACGTCGGCATCGGCCGCGGCCTGGGCCAGCCGCGAGCCGAACAGGCAGGTCACCACCGCGCGCGCCGCCTCCAGCCCGCCGTCGGTGTACGCCGCGCCGATCACCGCCTCCAGCGCGTCGGCCAGCAGGCCCGGGCGCTCGCGCCCCCCCTGCGCCTCCTCGCCGCGCCCGAGCCGCAGGTGTTCGCCGAGGCCGATCTCGACCGCCACCTGGGCCAGGCCCGCCTCGGCCACCAGCGCCGCGCGCAGCCGCGTCAGCGTCCCCTCCCCCGCCTCGGCCCTGCAGGCCACCAGCGCCTCGGCCACCAGCATGTCCAGCACGGCATCGCCGAGGTACTCCAGCACCTCGTTGCTCTGCAGCGGCTCGCCGGCCTCGTTGACGAAGCTCGCGTGCGTCAGTGCCCGCTCGAGCAGCGCCGCGTCGCGGAACTCGTAGCCCAGCTCCAGCTTCGGACGGTCCGCCATCCCGCTCGTCCCCGCGCGGCCGGGCCGCGCCTACTTCCCCGCCTTCGCGGCCTTGACCTTGGCGCCGCGCTGCTCCTTCGCGCGGCGCAGCCGCAACCGCAGGTGCCCGTGACGCCACATCCGGTAGAACGCCCAGCCCACCGCCGCCACGGACAGCCAGCCGAGCCAATCGCCGGCGAAGCCGTAGACCGTCTCGCCGGACTGCCAGCGCACGGTGGCGCGGAGCGTCTCGCGGGTCCGTTGCCCGCTGCGCGCCACGACCCGCCCCACGGGGTCGACGACGGCGGAGATCCCGGAGTTCGTCGCGCGCACCAGCCACCGCCGGTGTTCGACCGCGCGGAACACCGACAGCGCGAGGTGGATCTCCGGCTCGGTCGTGTCGCCGAACCAGGAGTCGTTGGTGATGTTGACCAGCAGGTTCGGGCGCGTGGCGCGGACCAGCTTGCGCGTGAAGCCCGGCAGCACGTCCTCGTAGCAGATCAGCGCGCCGACGCGGTAGCCGCCGTACGGGAGCGCCTCGAGCCGCGTGCCTGGGGTGAAGTGCCCGGAGCGCGGCGACAGGTCGTAGATCCACGGAAAGGTCTCGCCGAACGGCAGGTACTCGCCGAAGGCCAGCAGGTAGGTCTTGTCGGTGCTCCCGACGACCTGACCCCGGGCGTCCAGCAGCAGCGCCGAGTTGTACAGCCGCGGACGGTCGCCGCTGCGGTCGATGCGCGGCGCGCCGAACAGCAGCGGGGTGTTCACGGTCCCCGCGACGTCCGGCCGGGAGGTCACGTGCGGCGACAGATCGGAGCCGACCTGCCACGGCACCGGGTAGAGATACGACGACTCGGGCCAGACGATCAGGTCGACCCCGGCCGCCTGGAGCGGCAGCGAGTCGGTGACGTGGCGGCGGTGGCCCTCCTCGGGCTCCTCGTGCTTCTGGTACGTCCCCATGTCGACCTGCACGATGCCGACCCGCAGCGCTTCCGCGTCCTGCTGGTCGGCGTCGACCTGGCCGATCCGCAGGGCGCCGTAGCCCAGCGTCGCCGCCAGTGCGCCGCCGGCGGTGAGCAGCGCGACCTTCGGGAACTTCTCCCCGCCCAGCCGCCAACGCCCCAGCGCGTACAGCGCCGTCGTCACCGAGACGACCACCGCGCTGAGCAGCAGCGGGCCGCCGAGCTCGGCGACCTGGAGCAGCACCGGGATCTGCCAGAACGAGTTGGCGAGGTACGACGGGAAGAGCAGCGGGTAGGCGAACTCGATGAACACCACGCCGACGATCAGCGACGGGAACGGGCGGCCGCCGGCCATCCACCAGCGCTTGAGGCCCCAGGCCAGGAGGCCGAACGACAGGCCGCCCCACGAGCAGAGCAGCACGTCGAACAGCAGGGCCAGCGGCAGCGGGAACCCGCCGAACTGCTGGATCGTGCCCGGGATCCAGTAGTAGCCGCCGAGGTGCGTCACCAGGCCCATCAGCCAGCCGGCCCAGAACGCCGCCTTCCCGCTCCCCGCCCGGCGCAGCAGCTCGGCGAACGGCACGTAGGCCAGGAACGCGAGATACCACTGGTTGAAGCCGGCGAAGCCGAGGAAGTACAGCGCGCCCGACAGCGCCGCCAGGCCCGCCAGGACCGCCGCGGGACGGTAGTCGGCCAGCGTACGACGCTTCATGCCCGTCTCATCCGCGACCCCGGGTCACTTGGGCGGCGGCAGCAGCCGGTGGACCTTCTGCAACAGCTCGTCCACCTTGAACGGCTTGGTCAGGTAGTACCGCGCGCCGAGGTTGATGCCGTCGATCACCTCGCGCGGCGCGCTCTTCGCGGTGAGGAACATCACCGGGATCTTCGCGGTGTCGCGGTGGCCCTTGAGCGCCTTGACGAACGCCATCCCGTCCAGTCGCGGCATCATGATGTCGGCGATCACCAGCTCCGGCTTGAAGCCCTGCTCGATCGCCAGCAGCCCCTCCAGCCCGTCGCTCGCCGTCCGGACCTCGTACTCCCGGGACAGCACCGTGGTCACGATGCGCTGAATGTCGGGGTCGTCCTCGACGACCAGGATCCGCTGACCCGCCATCGCCCGTCCTCCGTCACCGCGGCCGGGCCGAGGTCGCAGCCTCGCCGGCGCCCCCGCGCCTCGTCGCCGGGTCCCACGGGATCGCCTCCTCCACGAGGAAGTTCGGGATGCCGTCGGTCACGGCGTAGAACAGCCCGCAGTGCCGGCAGCCGAAGCCCTCCGGCTCGGCGAGCCGCTCCACCTCGCCCTTGCACTTCGGGCACGCCAGGCTCGCCAGGAGTTCGTCGGGCCAGTCCAGTGCCATCCATCCGCTCCTGGCGGACAGTATATCCCGCCGTCGCCCGCGGACAAGGCGCTTGTGCGGCCGCGCGCGCCGGCCGCCGGGCCGCGCCGGCCGCGTCACGCTCTCCCGCGCGTCGCG
>CAZMRP010000125.1:0-10003 GCA_964568275.1 uncultured Myxococcales bacterium | reverse complement strand
GAGTGGATCACCATCCCGCCGCCAGGTGGATCACGTCGAAGCCGCCGCTGAAGCGCAGCGCGCACGATGGCATCGCATCGCGCGACCCGCCCTGCTAACTTTTAATCCGGCGGTCGCGGGTTCGAGACCCGCACGGCCCACCCCCACCGCCGACTGGCCGCCCACGCGGCCGTGTGCTAGAGCCTGACGCGACGACTCGCGCGCCGTCCGGCGCGCTCCGGGAGGTGACGGATGCAGAGGCCGATCCTCGCCCTGGCGCTCACCGCGACCCTGGTCGGCTGTTCGGGCGGCGACGACGACGCCTGCACGCCGGGCACCACCCAGGATTGCGTCTGCCCGGACGGCACGGCCGGAAGCCGCGCCTGCACGGCGGACGGCTCCGGCTGGGGGACCTGCGAGTGCGGCGGGACTGATGCGGACGCCGACGCGGATGCGGATGCCGACGCCGACACCGGCCCGGATGCCGACGCCGACCCGGACACCGATGTCGGTCCGGATGCCGACGCCGACGCCGACCCGGACACCGATGTCGGTCCGGATGCCGACGCCGATGCCGAACCCGACGGCGACGACGGCGGCGACGCCGGCAGGTGGCCGTGGTGCCCGGGGCCCGAGGACTACGTCGGCGGTGCCTGGGCCGGCACGCTGACCGTCACGCCCGGCGCGCTCTACTGCGGCACCTTCCAGGAGATGCGCACGCTGGAAGCCGAGCTGCCGGCCAAGGTGCAGGTCGGGTTCGCGGAGGGCACCTACGCCCTGCCGACCACCGCGGGCGACCACGGCCTGGTCCTCCCGTTCTGCGTGAAGTTCCTCGAGGCCGGCGCCGAGCCGCTGCTCGACGGCGTCGGCACGCTGCGCCTCAACGTGTCCGGTACCTCCTACAGCTACGACTACCGCCAGCCGCTGCGCACGACCGCCGGCGACACCTGGCAGTTCCAGGCGACGATGTCCCTCAACGTGCCGTCCGGCGCGCCCGCCCTGACGTTGGACGGGAGCGACTCTTCGTTTTCGTCCACCTACACGTACTTCAGCCTGTGTCCGGGCGACTGCAGCGATTGGAGCCGGCTGCGCCAGCTCGCGTCGTGCACCTACGAGGGTGTGCGCACCGATTTCCACGAGTACGTCTTCGCGGGCGGCACGGCGACGATGCAGCTGCGCCTGGGCATGTCGATGGCCGGAACCGAGCCGGGGATCTTCTGGCGCGCCGACGGGACGCTGGACGGCGTCCCGTTCGCCGTCGACGACTACTGGCGGCTGATCTACAACCCCGAGCACCACCACTTCTCGCGCGACTTCGCCGTGCTCTTCGATTCGCCGATCGGATCGGCCTGCGGCCTGCGCGTCGAACGCTCGGTGCCCTGGGAGTGCACGCCGACCGTGAGCACGATGGCCTGCGATCTCTCGCCCCTCGAGTCGCGGGCGCTCACCTCGGGCAACTGCTACTCGGTGGACTGAGACTGCGATGCCCGGCAGCAAGGAACAGGCCGCCCCGAACGCCCCGTCCGCGGTCTGGCTCGCGGTCGCGCTGCTCTGGGCCTGCGGACCCACCGGCGGCGAGCCCCCGACCGACGCCGGCCCGGACGTCGGCCCGGACGTGGACGCCGCCGACGACGACGCGCCGGATGCCGACGCCGGCATGGAGGACGGCCCGGAGAGCGACGACGGTACGGACGCCGGTACGGACGACGGCCCGGATGCCGGGTACTGCGAGAGCTGGGCCTGCTGGACGGTGCCGCCCACCGGCCAGAGCACCTGCTACGACAACACCTCGGCGCTCGCGGACTGCCCCGGCGGAACGGATCCACCGTCCTGCGGCGCGCCGGCGCTCCCCTTCTGCGGCCAGGACGCGCAGTACCGGGACGTGGAGCGCACCTGGACGTGCCGGTCCGCCGAGGGGGCACTCGTGCCGTGTTCCACGCTGCCCACGGTCGTCGACGGCGAGACCGTCGACGACTCGCTCACCGGCCTCGCCTGGCAGCGCGCGTTCGCCACCGGCGTGCCGTGGACCTCGGCCGCCGACACCTGCACGGCGCTCAACGGGAGCGGCGGTCCGGCGGGTCGCACGGACTGGCGGCTGCCCGGCATCTACGAGCTCGCCACGCTCATCGATCTCGGCCGGGTCGGACCCGCAATCGACACCGCGGCGTTCCCGGGGACGCCGGACGCGCCGGGCTGGTGGTCCGCCACGCCGGACGCCCTGCGTTCCGAGGTCGCCTGGGGCGTGGGGTTCGCCTCGGGCGACGTGAACGAGGGACCGGTGTCGATGCCGGCCTTCGTCCGCTGCGTGGCCGGACCGCCGCTCGAGGTGGCGGAAGGCCCCGGGCGGTTCGACGCCGGCGACGACCCGTCCGGGACCGTCGTCGTCGACCGCGCCACCGGTCTCGCCTGGCACACGGACGTCGCGCCCATCCTCCGCTGGGCGGACGCGCTGGTCCGCTGCGAGGACCTCGTGGCGGGCGGCGCGGACGACTGGCGCCTGCCGAGCGCCACGGAGTTGCGCAGCCTGGTGCGGGTCGACCTCGCCGGCGCGAAATCGTCGTTCCCCGGCATCACGACCGACTGCTTCTGGTCGTCCACGACGAGCACGGGCGACCCGACCGCCGCCTGGGTCGTGTCGTTCGCCTCGGGACACGGGTTCACGGTGGGGAAGCCGACCACCTTCTCCGCGCTCTGCGTGCGCGGCGCGCCGTGAGGGGAGGACGCGACGGCCGTCCGGGAGTCGCGGGTTTCGAGACCCGCGCGGCCCGCTCCCGCCGCCGGCTGGCCGCCCACGCGGCCGTGTGCTAGAGCCTGACGCGACGACTCGCGCGCCATCCCGCGCGCTCCGGGAGGTGACGGATGCGGAAGCCGATCCTCGCCCTGGCGCTCGCCGCGACCCTGGTCGGCGCCGGGTGCTACAACCACCTGACCTACGACTCCCTGGCGATCCCCGAGCCGTCGCCGGTCTACGCCCGCTGGCAGCACCACATCCTGCTGGGGCTGGCGACCGTGTCCCCGCCGGTCGACGTCCGCGAGCTGTGTCCCTACGGCGTGGCCCAGGCCGAGAACTACATCACGTTCGCCAACTTCCTCATGACCTTCTTCACGATGGGGATCTACGCCCCGAGCTACCTCGAGGTGTACTGCGCGGTGGCGAAGCAGGTGGTGACGACGACCTACCCCGCGACGATGCCCACCCTGCCCTCGCTGCCCGGCGTGGTCGTCCTCCCACCGACGCCGACGCCGACCACCGACGACCCCGACTCCCCCGTCGTCATCGTGCCGGCCGACGACACGCCGTAGCGGCCCGGAAGCCGTCCTCCGAACGGTCGTCGTGGTGGGGTTTCACGACCCCACCCCTGGGGCAGGATCGCCCCGATTCTCTTGAGATCGACCCTTCTTGAACACCGAAAACCACAGAGATCCCGAAGGTGATCCCGTGTAGGGAAATGGGCGCGGAGATTGCACATGGGGTGCACCGAGGTTCGGGTACGTCGGCGATGGGAACGCCGGCACCTCGGATCCGGCACGGAGGAACGGGTGATGAAGAAGCTCAGCACGCTGGCGATGGTGGGGATGGCGGCGGCCGCGTTCGGCTGTGCGACGATGGACGAGGACGGGCTGCCCGACCCCGGGCCGAATCCGTTCCTGGACGACGATGGTGCGGGGAAGGAAGACACCGGCTACGTGAACGTGCGCGGGGTCGAGGTCGAGGTTGCGCTGGAGGCCGACCTGGAGGGGGCGGACTACCGGATCTTCGACGGCCCGGCGGATTTGGCGCAGTTCGCGGTGACGTACCTGCGCGAGAAGCGGATGCTGTACATCGAGCTGCTGGCGGAGGACGCGACGGCGCCGGAGAAGGTGGAGTGGCTGGTCGACGGCGTGTGGCTGAACCACGAGCAGGCGCGCGCCGCGGACCGCTCGAAGCTGCGTCGGTTCCGCATGCACCCGGTGAACGCGGTGATCGTCGACGGCAACCCGGGCGGGGCGGCGGCGGGCCACGTGTTCAACGCCAAGGTGCCGGTCAAGCCGTACTCGGTGATGGCGGACGCGGGCAACACCTGCGCGACTCCCGACGGGCACATCACGCTCGACCAGTCGATCTACTGGTACCTCTGGAATCCGGACCGCCGCGGTTGCACGGCCGCGGTGCAGACGATGACGGTGACGATCGAGCGGGTGCTGCCGATGAACCCGGAGAGCTACCCCGAGTACGACCAGCTGTGGGCCGACGGGCGACTCGACGTGGTGGTGCTGTGGGGCAAGCTGGACGACGGCGACGTGGCCGACGACTACAACTGGGGCAACGTCCGCCAGTTCGGCTCGTGGCTGACGAGCGCCGGGTTCGTCGAGGAGGCGGGCGCGCCGCTCGGCACGCGCTACGTGCGGACCAAGAACGACCGCAAGGTCGTGGTGGACGTCTACGGGCCCGACCTGTTCCACAGCGTCACCGACTACACGCGCCTGCCCAACTGGCAGCGCGCGGTCTCCGAGCACGAGGTGGTGTTCTACAACGGTCACAGCGTGCTGGGGAGCGGGATGGCCTTCGAGCGGGTCCGCTACCCGGACTTCTACCAGATCTTCTCGGTCGGCTCGTGCCTGTCCTACGAGTACTACGTGCGGCCGGTGCTGGCCGGCAAGGGCGACTGGGGCAAGGTGGACGTGGTTTCCAACGTCGACCCGACCTACTACAGCGAGAACCTGTCGCTGGTCAGCACGATCCTGTCCAAGCTGTTCACGGGGTTCGAGGGGACCGGCCAGGTGTCGTGGCAGGACATCATGGAGGCGGTGAGCCGCCGGCTGGGGCACTCGCGCTTCGGCGTCTCCGGCGCCCGCGGCAACTGCTTCGGGCCCGACGGCGACCGCTGTGCGCCCGAGCCGCCACCCGACCCGACGGACCGGCTCTACGAGAACGCGACCGTGCAGGACATCCCCGACAACACCCCGGCCGGCATCCGCTCGACGATCGAGATCCCGGACCACACGACGATCGAAGCGCTCGAGATCCAGCTCGACATCACCCACACCTACGTCGGCGACCTGGAGGTGAAGGTCGAGCACGGCGGCGTGGCGCACGTGCTGTGGGCGCGCACCGGCGCCGGCGACGACGACATCCGCTCGAACTTCGACGTGCACGCGTTCGACGGACAGGACGCCGCGGGAACCTGGACCCTGACGGTCTCGGACCGGGCGGGGCGCGACGTGGGCCGGCTGAACCGCTGGGCGATCGCGCTGACCACGGGCGGCGACACGCCGCCGCCCCCGGTCGACACGCTGCGCTTCGAGAACGCGACGGCGACGGCGATCCCGGACGACGACGAGGCGGGCATCACGAGCACGATCGACGTCACGACCGACGCGACGATCGCCTCGCTGGCGGTCGAGCTCGACATCACGCACACCTACGTCGGCGATCTGCTGGTGACGCTGACCAACGGGACGACCGAGACGGTGCTGTCGAACCGCGAGGGCGGCGGCACGGACGACCTCCGGCGCACCTTCACGGTCAACGACTTCAACGGCCGGGCGGCGCGCGGCACCTGGACGCTGAAGGTCTCGGACCGGGCGGGCAGCGACACCGGCACGCTCAACCGCTGGGCCCTCACCGTCACCCCCGCCTCCTAGCCCTTCCCCATTCCCTGCTCCTCGTTCCTTGTTCCTCTGCCCCCTTGCCACCCTCCCCTCTGCTCGTGCTATAGGTCCGCGTTCCGGCCGGTCCCCGGATCGGCTGGAGCGGTGCCTTCGGGCACCGGGTCCCCATCGTCTAGGGGTTAGGACTCCGGCCCTTCAAGCCGGTAGCACGGGTTCGAATCCCGTTGGGGACGCTCGGAACAACTCGTCTTTCACTCCGACCGGGAACTTGCCCGCGTGCAGGCCGCCGAGTAGGTTCGGAGCATGGCCGAACGGATGACCTACGAAGAGATCGAGCGGGCCTTCCCGGGCGAGTGGGTGGTGGTTCGGGACTTCGTTCCGGACGACTCGAAGATGATCAGGGACGGGGTCTTGGTGGGGCACACGCCCGACCGCGCGGAAGCCCATCGGCTGCTCGGAACGTTCGACGACGGGTTCGCCATCTGGTGGACCGGCCCGCTCTCCGGCGACTTCTGCGGACACCTCAGCTTCTACACGAGACATGACTAGCGTCTCGTTCGAGTCGCACGATGGCCTGATCCGCGTTCCCGTCCTCGTGTGGGGTGTCGGTCGAGCGATGAGCAGCCTGAGCTTCGTGGTCGACACGGGCACTCCGAACACGCTGCTCGATGTCGAGGCCGCGAGGAACCTGGGCTTCGCCCCCGAACGGGCTGTCGGCCGCTCCCGCGTCCTGACAGCCGTCGGTGCGGAAGAGGGGTACGTCGTCGTCGCTCCCCGCATCCGCGGCCTCGGCTGGGAGCGTGGCAGCTTCCGGCTCGCATGCCATCAACTCGCCGCAACCGCCCAGATCGACGGCCTGCTCGGCGCCGACTTCTTCGCCGGGCTCGTGCTCACCATCAACTACGCTGCCGGTACCGTCGATCTCACCGAGCCCGAGCCGCCGATCCCAGGGAGTTGAAGAGAGAGTCCGGGCGGTTCCTCCGTCGCCCATGTCCGTGTTTCTCGGCCGTCCCGGTCGTCGGGATCTGCGCGCTGCGTCCGACGCTCGCGATCGGCGACGAGGGCGACGGAACGGCGCCGCTGACCATCACGAGCGACGAGGCGGGTCTGCGGATCTGGGTACTGGAGGGACCGCGCGGGTGGCCCCGCTCCCCGGCGTCGCCTGCGGTGCCGGCGTTTCTGTGCTCGACACCCTGCGAACTCGGCTTGCCGTCGGGCGACTGGCAGCTGCGTGCGGGGGAGTCGCACGAGTTCTCGGCGACCCTTGGTCTGCTCCCTCAGCAGTGGGTCGTCGCGGACGATCGGCTCTGGATGCGGAACCTGGCGGTGTTCTTCGACGTCTTCGGTGCCGCCATGTTCGGGTTCCTCGGCCCCGTCTTCGTCGGGCTCGGTGGCTGGACGGATGATGGCTCGATGTTGACGGCAGGAATCGCCACGACGGCGGTGGGGGGCGCTCTCCTGCTGGCCAGCATCCCGCTGTGGCTGCTGTGGCCCGGGCGCGTCGAGCGCGTCGATTCCGGGGCCAGTGTTGCCATCGATCGGGTCGGACCGTGGTTCGCCCTCGGCGGAACCGCGCCGGCGGCCGGCCTGGCGGTGGCCGGCCACTGGGCCGTCCGGTAGCCCCAAGCCGCCTGCGGCGGCGAATTTGGCCGCCGGTCGGCCCGCGCATAGGCTCCGCCCATGGTCGGACGAATGACCTACGAGGAGATCGAGCGAGCGTACCCTGGCGAGTGGGTCGTGGTACGGGACTTCGTCCACGACGATGCGACGATCATCAAGGACGGTGTCGTCGTGATGCACACCCCGGACCGCGCAGCCGCCCATCGGGCACTTGACACTTCCGATGGCGCGTTCGCGATCTGGTTCGTCGGCGGCCCGCGACCCGGCTTCTGCGGCCTCCTCAACCTGCGCCGATAGCACGAGATGCGCATGCTCTTCCGCCCGGCCACTCGTCTGGTCTCCGTTCCCGTCCGCGTGTGGGGTCCGAGTCGCCCACCGAGCGATCTCGTGTTCGTGCTGGACACCGGCACCGACCGCACGATCATCGACCTCCAGATCGCGCTCCGGCTGGGCTTCTCCGAACAGCGTGCGACTCGTCGCTCCCGCATCTCGTCACCGCTGGGTTGCGAGGAGGGATTCATGGTCTCGTGGCCCCGCGGGTCCGGGCTCTTGGATGGGAGCGCGGCAGCTTCGAGCTGGCCTGTCACCAGCTGACGACGACCACGCAAGTCGACGGTCTGTTGGGCGCCGACTTCCTCGAGGGGATGCGGCTGGTCATCGACTATGGCGTCGGAACGGTCGAGCTTTCCGAATCGAGCGGGACGTCCGGGCCTGCGTGAACGGCTGGTGGGTGCGCCCAAGGAAGGCCGCGTAGCTCACGCGGCCGGCGAAATCGGCAGGATCGGCATCCGCTCCGCGACTGCGGCAATGGTCGCGTCCCGTTGGCGACGCTTCGAGGCGGAGACGGTGACCTTGGCCTGACCTGCGCCGGCGCGTCCGCCCGGGCGACCCCTCGCGCCCGGGGCGTCCGCGGCGCTGCGTTCAAAACCTTTGATCTTCGGCCGGGAAGAGGCGATAAGCGGGCCGACGGTGTGCCGCCCGCCGGAGCGACGGGCGCACGGGACGAGGTCGGAGCATGACGGACCAGAGCCGGACGACGCCCGGCGGTGGATGGAGGCCCGAGGACCGGGCGGCGCTCGCGGGCGCTCCCCGCGTCCCGCGGACCATCCAGGAGCTCGTCACGGGCTTCGAAGCCGCGCAGCTCGACCAGGTCGCCCTGCAATGGCAGGACGGCGGGTCGTGGCGCGAGCTGACCTACCGGGCGTTCCTCGACCAGGTGCGGGACTTCGCGGCGGTCCTCCGGTCGCTGGGGCTCGGCCGGGGCGACCGGGTGGCGCTCCTTGCGGAGAACCGGCCCGAGTGGCTCGTCGGCTATCTTGCCGTCACCTCCATCGGGGCGGCCACGGTCAACCTGGACGTCTTCTGGTCGGCGCAGGAGCTCGGCGCGGTGCTGGCTGCCGCCGAACCGCGGCTCGTCTGCACCTCGAACCGGTTCGTCGACAAGATCGTCGCGGCGCGGGACCGACTGCCGACGCTCGAGCACATCGTCCTCTTCGACGAGAACCCGGCGCTGCTCCCGAACCCGGAGGCCGGCATCGGCGAGCGCTTCGCCGGCCGGCCGTTCGTGTCGTTTGCGGCGCTGGCCCGGGCGGGCGCCCGCCGGCGGGCCGCCGGGGCCGAGGGACTCGACACCGCGAAGGTCGCTCCCGAGGACACCGCGACCGTCATCTTCCTGTCCACCGGCCTGGGCGTCGAGCTCACGCATCGCAGCATCATGGCCAACCACGAGGGCTTCCTGCCGCTGATGGGCGGTCGGGCCTGCTGCGGGCGTCGCTGGCTGTCGCTGATCCCGTTCCATCACGCCTGGCCCCTGGTCCAAGGCTTCCTGTTCCCGGTCCTGACGCACAGCCGCCTGGTGCTCGCCCCGAGTCCCAAGCTCGACGACGTGCTGGAGCTGCTCAAGGCGCAGCGCATCGACTACCTGCAGCTCGTGCCGGCGGTCGTGGAGCGGCTCTACGAACACCTCGGCCAGCGGGCGAAGCGGGACGGCCTGTTCGCGGGGCTCGGGTTGGCCGCCGCGGCCGGCCTGCCCGAACGGTTCGCGGCGGTCCGCCGGGACCCGGAGCGTCGCGCCCGGCTCGACGCGCTGCTGGAGACGCTCGGCCTCCCGGGCGTGGAGTGCATCTGGAGCGCCGGGGCGCACCTCTACCTGGGCGCGGCCACGGAGTTCAAGGCGCTCGGCATCGACGTGCTGGACGCCTACGGCCTGACCGAGGCCTCGCCCGCGATCTGCCACTCCACGCGGCGCTGGAACAAGCTCGGCTCCGCGGGGCGCGTGCTGCCGAACCTCGAGGTCCGCATCGATCGGCCGGACCGCTGGGGCAACGGCGAGATCCTCTGCCGCGGCCCGAACCTGATGGGCGGCTACTTCCGGGATCCCGAGCGGACGCGGTCCGTGATCGACGCGCACGGCTGGCTGCACACCGGCGACGTGGGGGTGCTGGACGAGGAGGGCTACCTCTACATCACCGGCCGCTGCAAGAACATGGTCGTCACCCCGGGCGGCAAGAACGTCTACCCGGCCGAGCTCGAGGCGGCCATCGGGCAGAGCCCGCTGGCGGCCGAGTGCGTCGTGGTCCCGCGCATCGACGGGCGCACCGAGTTCCCGTACGCGGTGGTCCGGGTCGACCTGCCGGCCCTGGCCGCGCGCGAGACCGCGGAGGGCCGCCGCTACGGCGAGGCCGAGCTGCGGGCGCTCGTGCAGGCGGAGATCCAGCGCACGACGGCCGCGCTGGCGCACTACAAGCTGCCGCGGGACTTCGAGCTGACCTTCGAGGCGTTGGACGCGCGGGCCCTGCGCGAGCGCCCGCTG
>CAZMRP010000124.1:0-10029 GCA_964568275.1 uncultured Myxococcales bacterium | reverse complement strand
CCTGGGTCGACGCCGCGCTCGAGGAGCTGGTGACCGTGGAGGCGCAGGGCCGCGACGGCGGCGGCTTCGACTTCGAGGTGGTGCGCCAGTCCGTCGGCCGGCGCCCCGTGCTGCTCGCCGCCTCCGCCGACGGCACCCGCGCGCTGGTGCTGACCCACGGCACCACCGGCGGCGCCGGCTACGAGGCGCAGGAGGAGCGGCTGTACCAGCTCGACCCCACCGGCCGCGAGGCCCCGGTGGCCTACGAGCTGCGCTCCCCGTTCGACGCGCTGGCCCTCTCCGGCGACGGCCGCTGGGCCGTCGCCTACTTCGCCACCGGCGACGCCGTGAACCCCAACGAGTTGGCCGTCGCGCGGCTGGACCAGGCCCCCGCGCCGACCACCAACCCGCGGCTGCTCCCCGTCCGCACCTACGGCAGCCGCCCGCTCGCCGTGCACTTCCTCGAGGATCTCACGATCGGCGACCGCGACCGGCAGCTCGCCCTGGTCTTCTCCCGGCGCTACGTCACGCTGATCGACCTCGAGCAGCTCGACCGTCGCATGACCACCGTCTTCCTCTCGGCCCGCGACTCCACCGACGCCGTCGTTCCCGCCGCGCTGGCCGTGGCCGCGGGCGACGCCTCCGACCCCGAAGGCGCAACGCCCTACGTGTTCCTGCGCGCGCCGGGCATCGCCGAGGTGTTCTCGCTGGCGCTCAAGGACAACCCCGACGCCGAGCCCGACCAGAACGACTTCGGCCCGACGGTCAACGAGATCCCGATCCCCGCGCCGCCGGACGACTTCGCCGTGTTCGACGGCCCGGAGGGGCCGCTGCTGCTGGCGGTCCACGGTCGGACCCCCGGCGTGACCGTGGTCGACCCGCGCACCACCGCCGCCTGGGACGTGCGGCTCGACGCGAGCGCCACGCGGGTGCAGGTGTTCCCCGCGGTGGAGACGCGCGAGGGGGTGCGGCAGCTCGCGCTGCTCTGGGCCCCCGCCACCGCCGGGCAGACGCGCGCCGGGTTCCTGGTGCTCGACGACGTCCAGGTCCGCCTGCGCCGCAACCTCGAGACGATCGACCTCGGCGCCCCCGTGCAGCAGGTGCTGCCGACCGGCGACCCGAACCGCGTGCTGCTGGTCCACGACGTCTACTCCGGCAGCCTGTCGCTGCTCGACGTCGCCGACCGCACCGTCGAGCCGCTGGGCGTCCGCGTCAGCTCCGGGGTGCTGGCCACGCACCCGCAGGGCCGCGCCTTCTTCTTCGCCGCCGCCGGCCGCACCGCCATCTCCGAGCTGCGGCTCGACACCGGCCACGCCGAGGAGCTGCGGCTCGACGCCGCCCCGACCGGCCTGTACGCGCTCCCCGGTCGCACCGCCGCCGGCGCGCTGCGCGGCCCCGCCCTGTTCGTCGACCACGGCTGGGCCTCGGGCTACCTCACCGCCCTGCCGCTCGACGCCCCCGACCGCGCCGGCGCGGCCTCGCTCCAGGGGTTTCTCGCCGACGGCTTCCTCGACATCGATGCCGGCCGCTATCCGGCGGAGGAGGTGCCGTGATGCGCCGCCACCTGCTCGTCGCCGCCCTCGTGCTGTCGCTGGCCCCCGCCGCCCGCGCCACCGACCTGCGCCTCGGCGCCGACATGGCCTGGATGCAGGACTCCTCGTTCGACGCCTTCTGGACCAACGACCTGTTCAGCCGCTTCGACGTCTGCCTGGCCTACACCACCTTCGCCTCGGTGCCGTTCCGGCTCGACGCCGAGCTGGGCTACGGCTACGCCGGGTACCTCGGCGCCGACGCCACGTTCGCCGCCATCACCAGCGAGCTGTCGGTCCACGACGCCTACGTCGGCCTGCGGGCATCGATCGATCCCCCCGGCGTCTCGTGGCTGCGCCCCTACGTCCGCGTGCAGGGCGGCGCGACCTTCGGGCTCGCCTCATTCCGCGACACCGGCGCGCCCGCCGCGTCCGCCTACGAGGACTGGTCGGTGGGCGGGCTGGTCTACGGCGGCGGCGGCGTGGAGTTCGTCCTGCCGCTCGGCGTGTTCCTCGACGAGCCGCCCGAGCTGCTCAGCGAGCCGATGGCCTTCGGGATCTTCCTCGAGGGCGGCTACTTCTACCGCTCGACGCTCTCCTTCGACCCTTCGATCCCCGCGCCCGACGACGAGCGGGAGGCGGCGGACCGCATCCCGGTCGACGGCTTCTCCGCCGGCGACCTGGTGCTCTCGGGCGGCGAGCTGCGCATCGGGTTCGTCGCGCGGCTGTAGGGCGTCGCCGTCCTGCGCCGGGACCCCGCCCGCGGCGCGACCGTGGACGCTCCGGCCCCGCCCGGGCACCGTCCCCTGCGGCGCCCCCGGCAGCGACCGCCGGCTCACTTCGCACTTCGGGTGAGCAGCTCGACGTCGAGAAGGTCCTTGGGGCGGCCGAGCGCACGCTTGTTCCTCAGCAGGGCGTCGCGACCGAGCAGCGGAAACCGGACTCCGGCGTAGCTCGCCTCGACGCGGCCTGCCCATGCCTCGGCGAATGTCAGGCCCGTGACTCCCGTCATGATGTCGATGCGGCGGGGCGGTAGGCCGATCTGGAAGACGAGGTCGGGGGACGCGAGATCCTGCTCCGAAAGCTCCTCAAGCGGCGCGCCGAAGGCGCGGAGCGCGGCATGGACCCGCGCCGCGTTCTCCGTCGTCGCCTCGACCCAGACGTCGAGGTCCCCGGTGGCGCGCGGCTCGGCGTGGTACGACACGGCGTACGCGCCGACCACCAGGAAGCGCGCCTCAGCGTCGCACAACGCGCCCAACAGATCGCGGAAGTCCCGGTTCATCCGGATTCCATCCCTTCAGCAGCCAGAGCTCCTCGCTCAGCAGCCACGCCTCCGCGAACCGATCGTCCGGGGAGACGGCCTCGCGCAGCCGCGCCTCCCACGGCTCGTCCGTCTCGCCCAGCCGACCCTTGCGCACCGTAGCGTTCCGCCGAGCCATCGGAGAGAGACTAGCACGGACGAGCGGTGGGAACACCCGATACGCAACATTCCGTGGCAGGCATGCGCGAACCGATCCGTCGCCGTGTGGGACGCGCTCTCGTCGGCGCTGTCGTTCCGCCCCGCGCTTCCCGCGCCCTACGACGCGCGGGAGGCGGCGGACCGCATCCCGGTCGACGGCTTCTCCGCCGGCGACCGGGTGCTCTCCGGCGGCGAGCTGCGCATCGGGTTCGTCGCGCGGCTGTAGGGCCCCTACGTGCAGCAATAGCCGCCGATGGCCGGCCACGGTCGCGTGCAGCAGCCGGCGGGGCACACCGTGTCGACGTCCCTCCACGCGCAGCCGCCCGTGGCGGTGTCGCAGTACTCCCAGCTCGAGCGCAGCGTGTTCGCGTCCACGCACATCGGCGCCATGAGGCGATCGCAGCGCCCGGTCGAGGTGACGCAGGTACAGCCCTCCGCGACGCTGCAGGAACAGTTGACGCGCTGGTAGGTTGAATCGCCGGTGCAGATCTGGGAGTCCAGCGCGTCGCAGTCCATCGCCTCGACCGGGACCGCGCCGCAGCCGGTGTCGTCGTCGCAGCGCGGCCCCCATGTCATGCGCACCTGCTCCTCGCAGGTGGGCGGCGGGGTGGGACAGGCCGTCCGGGTCTCCTCGCCCGGCCCGCAGCGCGTCCCGTCGGCGCACGCGGCGGTGTAGGCGACGTGCGTCATCTCCTCGCAATGGTCCGGCGTCGTCGGACACGGCGTCGTCTCGCTCGTCGCGCCGCAACCGGTGTCCGGGTCGCAGGTCGGCGTGTTCGTGGTCAGCATCCCGTCCGCGCAGAGCGCGGGGTCCGCCGTGCACGGCGTCTCGACCTGGGCGCACACGGCCGCCTCGCCCGAGTCGTCGCAGAAGCCGTCCGACAGGAAGGTCAGGTCGTCGGTCGCCGCCGAGCCGGCGCAGGCCGGGTCCGGCGCCGGGTCCGCGCAGCTCTCGACCGTGGTCGAGGTCGCGACGCAGCCGTGCTCCGGGTCGCACACGCCGAGGTCGCGGACGATGCGCCCGCCGGCGTCGCAGGCCGGGTCGGTGCCGAGGTCCGCGCAGGCGGTGTCGTCCGGGACGTGCAGCACCGCGTCGGCGTCCTCGTCGCACGAGTCGAGCGTGCAGGCGACGCCGTCGTCCAGCTCCGGCGGCGTGCCCGCCGCGCAGAAGCCGTCCGGGCAGGTCTCCAGGCCGTTGCAGAACAGGCCGTCGTCGCAGTCCGCCGCTTCGGTGCAGGGGGTGCCGCCGTCGTCGCCGGGGACGTCGCCGACCTCCCCGTCGCCCTCGGCCTCGACCTCGTCCCCGTCCCCGTCCCCGTCCCCGTCCGCGTCGGCCGCCGCGTCTTCCTCCGGGACGTCGCCGGTCGTCTCGTCGCCGACGTCGGCGTCGCAGTCGGTGCAGGTCGAGTCGTCGTCCCCTCCGCATGCTGCGACTCCGAGCGCCCCGAGCGCCAGGGCAAGCAGGATCCACGTGCCGATCGTTCGTGTCATCTCTCCGTCCTCCTCTTTCCTCCGTGCCCGCGTCCCGTTCCGCCGTCCCGCCGAGCGACCTCTCTGCCGGCGACCTCGGCCTGTCGGGCGGCGAGCTGCGGATCCGGTCGTCGCAGAGCGGCGGCTCGGGCCACGGCTTCGCCCTCGGCGTCGATCAGGGCCCACAGACGCCCGCCCAGCAGTTCCCCGAGCCGCACATGCAGCCGTCCCAGCAGGGAGCGGTGATCGGCAGGTCGGCCCAGCACTCGTTGAAGGGTGCGCCGCTGCAGAACGCCGAGTGCTTGCACTGCGTCGGGCAGCACTGTCCCGCGCCGCAGCCGCAGCTGGTGTAGCAACTCCCCAAGCCGTTGCAGTTGTAGGTCGAGCACTCGTCGTCCGGATCGGTGCCGGGAGCGGAATTGACGCACGTGCCGCCGGGATACATGCAGCGCCGGCACTCGCCGGTACAAGCCGTGCTGCAGCAGATGCCGTCGACGCAGTAGGTGGACGAACACTGGCAGGATGCGCTGCAGCCCATCCCGAGCGCCCGGTCCGGCACGCAGGAGCCGCTCGAGCAGTAGTAGGGCGCCTTGCAGGCGGTGGTACAGGTGCCCGAGCAGCTCGTCGCGCACACGCCGCCGGCCGCGCAGTTGTAGCGACCGCAGCCGTTCTCCGGGTCGCTGCCCGGCGGCCGGTTGGTGCACGTCCCACGCGTGGTCGCCGAGAGATTGCAGGTCACGCACGGGCCGACGCACGAGGTGTCGCAACAGTAGCCGTCGACGCAGAAGCCCGACGTGCAGGCGCACGCGTCCGTGCACGTCGCCCCGTTCGTGCGATCCGCCACGCACGTCGTTCCGGAACAATGGTAGGCGCCCTTGCAGGCGGTGGAGCAGGTGCCCGTGCAGTTCACCGCGCACACGCCGCCGGCCGCGCAGTTGTACGCGCCGCAGCCGTTCTCCGGGTCGCTGCCCGCCGGCCGGCTGGTGCACGTTCCGCGCGTGGCCGCCGAGAGATTGCAGGTCACGCACGGGCCGACGCACGAGGTGTCGCAACAGTAGCCGTCCACGCAGTGGTTCGAAGTGCACTCGATGCTGCTCCCGCAGGCCACACCGAGCGCCTTCTTCGCGACGCAGGTCGCGCCGTTGCAGTACTGTGTCGACGGACAACCGCTCACGTCCGTCGGGCAGGCGCTCGACACCCCCGTGCAGCTCTCGGCGACGGTGTCGCAACCGCCGGCCGCCGGTCGGCAGATCGTCCCGCTCGGGCGGTAGAGGTCCGTCCCACAGGCCGCCAACACGCCGCTGCAGCTCTCGGGAGCGTCGCAGAGGTCCACCGCCGGCCGGCAGACCGTGCTGCTCGGCGCGTAGGAATCCGCCGGACAGCTCGGCGACGTGCCGCTGCATGCCTCCGTCACGTCGCAGACGTCGGCGGCCGCCCGACACTCGGTTCCGGCCGGCTGGAAGACATCGACCGGGCAGTCGACCGAGAGGCCGTCGCACTGCTCCTCCTGGTCGCAGACCCCGGCGGCCGCCCGACACAGGGTGCCCAGCTCCGCCCGACCGTCCGCCGGGCACCCGAACGACGTCCCATCGCAGCTCTCGGCCACGTCGCAGACGCCGGCGGTCTCCCGACACAAGGTCCCCACCGGCAGCGCCGCGTCCTCCGGACAGGTCATCGACGTGCCGTCGCAAACCTCCTCCGCGTCGCACAAGTCCGCCGCCGCCCGGCAGACCGTGCCCGCCGCCGCCGGCGCATCCGCCGGACATGTGTTCGTGGCGCCGTCGCAGACCTCCTCGGCGTCGCAAGTGTCCTCCGCGAGCCGGCAGATCGTCCCGGCCGGCGCGACCCCGTCCGCCGGACAGGCCATCGAGGTGCCGTCGCAGACCTCCTCGGCGTCGCAGGCGTCCGCCGACGTCCGGCACGGCGCCCCGGCGACCTTGACCTGATCGTCGGGGCAATCGGCCGACGTGCCGTCGCAGACCTCTTCCGCGTCGCAACCGTCCGCCGCCGCCCGGCACACCGTCCCCGCCTCCACCAGCACGTCATCCGGACAGGTCCCGGCCGTGCAGACCTCTGCCGCGTCGCAGGCGGTCGCCGCCGCCCGGCAGATCTGGCCGCCGCAGTCCGTGTCGGCGCAGTCGGTGTCGCCGTCGCCGTCGTCGTCCACGCCGTTTCCGCAGTCGGTCTCCCTCGCGGTCTCGCCCCCGCCCTCATCGACCGCCGCGTCGTCCTCCTCGTCCGGAGTCGCGGCGTCGTCGAGGATCTCCTCCCCGTCCGCCTCGACGAAGCCGTCGTCCCCTGCCGTGTCCGTGCTGTGGGAATCGTCCCCGCAGCCGAGCGACAGCCACAGCGCAGCACACGCAAGCAGACCCGTGATTCGAAGCATGGAAGCCCTCCTCTCTGTTGCAGAACGAACTCTACGGGGGCCCGGGGGGCCTGTTCAGATGCAAAGATCCTTGCAGGGGAGCGTGGCCGCGGGCTGAACACCACGCGGTTCGGTTGTGCAAGGTCGCACTCGACCCAACCGTCACGGGCCGTGTGGGTCAGGGAACCTGGGGCGACGGGGCCGCCGGCAGCGTGACCGTCGCCACCGTTCCGCCCGGCTCGCCGCGGGCCAGCGTCAGCGTCCCGCCGCTCCCCTCGACCAGCCCGCGGACCACGGAGAGTCCCACGCCGGTCCCGCCCGGCTTGGGCGGCGTGGCGCGGTCCGAGCGTCCGGGGACGGCGGACAGCCCCGGCCCGTCGTCGCGGATCACGAGGCGCAACAGGCACGCCTCCGGGTCGGCCGTCGCCGTCACGGTGACGGTCGAGGGCGTCGTCCGACCGTCGCCCTCGCAGGCGTTGCAGAGCAGGTTGAGCAGGACCCGCTCCAGCGACGGCTCGCCGCCGGCCACGAGCGCGGCGGCGTCCGGCGCGATCGGCTCCACGCGGATCGCGAGCCCCGGGAACCGCAGGCGCACCTCGTCGGCGACGCGCGCGACCGTGGCGGCCACGACCACCCGCTCGGGGCGCCGGCGCTGCGTGAGGTCGCCGAGCGCGAGGCTCCGGACCTCGTCCACCGTGTGGCGGATCCGCGCCAGGCCGTCCCGCAGCTCCTCCGCCTGGCGCCGCCGCTCGGCGTCCGCGTCGTCGCCCGCCGTCCCGTGCGCCTCGGCCAGCAGCTCGGAGCGGATCGACACCGCCGCGAGCATCGAGCGCAGGTCGTGGTGCTCGGCGAGCACCGTCCACAGCCCCTGCTCCGCCCGCATCTGACGCGCCGCCGCCGCGGCGCTGTGCAGCACCAGCCGGCGGATCGTCGTCGCCAGGATCACCGCCACCAGTGCGCTGCCGAAGACCCACACCAGGTAGATCGAGACCGGGCCGCCGCCCGTGGCGAACCGCTCGCCCGACACCGCGGCGTCGATGCGCACCAGCGCCAGGAACGCGCCGACGTTGAGCGCGCCGGCCCAGACCGCGGCCCAGGGCGAGAGGCGCAGGCCGGCCGCCGTCGTCGCCAGCAGGATCGCCGCCGTGTCGGGCAGGCCGGCAACCCCCGGGAACGCGGGCGGTGGCCACAGCGCGACGGGCAAGAGCGCGCCGAAACAGGCCAGCGCATCGACCGAAACCGAGGCCAGCCACAGCGCCTCGCCCCGCGGCGGCCGACGGGCCCACACCAGCACCGCCGCCGAGAACGCCAGACCCGTCGCCAGCGCCCCGATCGTCAGCAGGGAGGACGGCCCGTCGCGCGCCCCGACGGCCAGGAACCGCACGAGGATCGCGCCGAGGAACGCCAGTCGTGCCGCCGAAACCGCCCACTCGATGCGCAACGCCGCCGCTGCCACCGCCTCGCGGCTCGCATCGTCGGTTCGCGCGTCGCGTTCTGCGGGCGTCGCTCCCACCATCCGCTCCGCATCCCGTCCCCCTGTTGCGCTCCGATATTATTGGAGTATGCTGCTGTCGCTTGTCAACGGGAGAGGAGAACGTCCGGTGACGGTCCGGCGGCTCAAGGTGGCGGTCGTGGAGGACGACGTCGAGCTGCGCGCCGCGCTGGCCGCCGCGCTGGCCTCGTCGGCCGACGAGTTCCGCGGTTGCGGCACCGTGCGCGAAGGGCTCGCGCTGCTCGCCGACTGGAGCCCCGACGTCGTGCTGCTCGACCTGACCCTCCCCGACGGAAGCGCCTTCGACGTGCTCGCCGCGATCCGCCGCCGCAAGCCGACGCCGCTGGTCGTCGCCATCTCCGGGACGGCGACGCCGCCCGACGCGTTCCGCCTGGCCGAGGCGGGCGTGCGGGCGTTCCTGCAAAAACCGTTCACGATGGCCGAGCTGCGGGCCGCCCTGGAACGCGCCCTGGCCGAGCCGCCCGACCTCGCCCCGCCGCTGCGCAGCACCGTCGGACGGCACGGGTTGCGCGAGGTGGAGTCCGAGGTCCGGGAGGAGCTGGTGCGCGAGGCGCTGGCGCGCAGCGGCGGCAGTCGCCGCGCCGCGGCCCGGCTCCTCGGGATCTCCCGCCAGCTGCTCCAGCACATCCTGCGCCGCCAGCCCTCCTGACATCCTCCGTCCCCGCTTCTCACCTCACGGTCCCTGGGGTAGCATCCCCCGGTCGCCGGGGGGGTGTTCTCCGTCCGGCGCCCGGAGGTCGCGTGTCCTCGGAACCCCAGGACCCCTTGGTGGGTACCGTCGTCGACGGTCGCTACCGCGTCGTGTCCCGCATCTCCGAGGGCGGGATGGGGGTGGTGTACCGGGCCGAGCACGTGTTCCTCAAGCGCGACGTGGCGCTCAAGCGCCTGCACCGCGAGCTGACCGAGCAGAAACAGGCGGTGGCGCGCTTCGAGCGCGAGGCGCAGGCCGCGGCGAAGATCGCCCACCCCAACGTCTGCCAGGTGCTCGACTGCGGCGTCGGCGACGACGGCGCGTTCTTCATCGCGATGGAGCTGCTCGACGGCACCTCCCTCGACGCCCGCATCGCCCAAGCCGCCCCGCTGCCGCTGTCCGAGGTGGTCGACATCGGCGTCCAGCTCTGCGACGCGCTGCAGCACGCCCACGAGCTGGGCATCGTGCACCGTGACCTCAAACCCGAGAACGTGATGCTGATGCCCCGCCGCGACGGCTCCGGCGTCGTGCCCAAGATCATGGATTTCGGCATCGCCAAGGTGGCCCAGGAGGGCGACGGCAAGAAGCTGACCCAGGCCGGCATGGTCTTCGGCACGCCGCAGTACATGGCCCCGGAGCAGGCCGCCGGCAGCGCGGTCGACGCCCGGGCCGACCTCTACGCGCTGGGGATCATCCTGTACGAGATGGCCGCGGGCCGCTGCCCGTTCCAGTCCGAGAACGTCTCGACCCTGCTGATGATGCACCTGACCCACGCGCCGCCGCCGCTGGAAGCCTTCGCCCCCCAGCTCCGCTTCCCGGAACCGTTCCGCGCCGTGGTCTGCGGTTGCCTCGAGAAGAACCCGGCCCACCGCATTCCCACCGCGAGTGCCCTGGGCACCGCCTTGCGCGGGTGCGCCGGGTTGCACGCCGATCCGGTCACCGTCCCGCCGCCGTCGGTCGCGGGGCCCGTGCTCGCCCCGACCCTGCTCGCGGCCCCGGGCACCGTCGCCCCGCAGACCCTCG
>CAZMRP010000123.1:0-10056 GCA_964568275.1 uncultured Myxococcales bacterium | reverse complement strand
CCCTGCGCCTTCCGCGGATCCCTACGACGGGGTCTGACGTAGGTATGAATCGCGAGCCGCACCCGAAGGTCCAAGCAGACGGCTCGCGAGGAACCGGCCGAGCCGCCCGCAAGAATGACCGAGAGGGCGGCGGCTGGGTACTAAATAGGTGAATTCATGAGTAAAATCCTCGTCGCGTACCTCCTCTCCATGTTCGGCTACCCCGTCTGGTCCACCCCCGCCGACGCGCAGGACCCCGCCGACTCCCCCGCCGTCGCTCAGGCCAAGCCCGACCCGACACCCACCCCGAACCCGCGACCACGCCGCGTCGCCGAACAACCCGTCGTCGAGCAACCCGTCGTCGTGGCCGAGGCCCAGCCCGAGCCCGACGCGAAGCCCGAAGAGGCCGAGGCGGCCAAGACCGACGGCGGCGCGACAACTCCCGCAACCACCCCGGCCGCCACCCCGGACACCACCGCACCGGCGGCGCTCACCGCGGCCGACATCGTCGCCCGCGTGCAGACCGTCTACGACGGTACCACCAGCTTCCAGGCCAACTTCCGCCAGGTGTTCCGCCATCGCCTCAACCCCGACCGCTCCAAGGAAGCCACCGGCGTCGTCTACCTGCAGAAACCCGGCAAGATGCGCTGGGAGTACCACGACCCCGAACGCAAGCTGATCGTCTCCGACGGCACGACCCTGTGGGCCTACGAACCGTCCGAGGAACAGGTCTTCGAACAGTCCCTCGAGAACACCGACCTCCCCACCGCCGTCACCTTCCTCCTCGGCTCCGGCTCCCTCACCGCCGAGTTCGACGCGCGCCTGATCGAGGAAGGCAGCGACACCTCCGCCGACCGCTACGTGATCGAACTGCGCCCCAAGTCCCCCTCCTCGCAGTACGCCCGCCTCCTCCTCGTCGTCAAACGCTCCGACTTCCACGTCGTCCGCACCGTCGTGATCGATCACTCCGGCAACACCAACTCCGTCGAGTTCGCCGGCGAGATCCTCAACTCCACCATCCCCGCCTCCCAGTTCCGCTTCACCCGCCCCGAAGGCGCCCGCGTGATCCGCTAGGGCAGGGCGCCCCCAAGCCCAGCCCGCCCAGCCCCCCGTCCCTCATCGATACGTACCCCTCCCGCGTCACCACCAGATGGTCCAACACCGGCACCCCCAGCAGCCGCCCGCACTCCCCCAGCCGCTCCGTCAACGCCTCGTCCTCGGGGCTCGGCGTCGCGTCCCCCGAAGGATGGTTGTGCACCAGGATGCACGCCGCCGCCTGCATCCGCAGCAACGGCCCGAACACGTCCCGCGGATGCACCACGCAGTGGTCCAACGTCCCCAACGCCGCCAGGAACCGCCGCACCGGCCGGTTGCGCGCGTCCACCGCCACGACCCAGAACCGCTCCCGCCGGCCACGACCCAACCGCCGACCGAACGCCTCCCACGCCTCCGCCGAACAACGCAGCGAGGGTAGGGCGGGCGACCCGCGCGACCCGCGCCCCGCCTCCAGCCGCCGCAACAGCTCCCGCCGCAACGGCGGCAACGACGGCTCGTTCCCCCCGAGCAGCGCCAGCAGCTCGCGGTTCGGAAGCCGTGCCAGAATCACGTCGCTCACGCGCCCCGACCCCTGCGCCTTCCATGCCCGAATCGCCCCGCCGCAAACCCGCGACGATGCGGGGCAGCGCGCGTCGGCCCGCCGACGGACCGGCGGCGCCCGCCACACCCGCCACCGCCCCCCGACTCCCGCCCTTCGCTCCGCGACGCCCGCCCCACGCCCCGGGGCTCCGGTTCCCGTTTGCGACCGCCGATGATAGGGTACGCGACGTGTCGGCGCGGCTCCGCGGGGGAGGGTGCTGGGTCGTCGCCCTGCTGGGCGCGGCGACCGTCGCCTCCTGCCGCCGCCCCGCCGAACCCCCGCCGCCCGCCGACGTCGCCGACGCCGCCACGGAGGCCGATGCCGAACCCGACACCCCCTCGCCGGACGCCGTCGCCGACGCCGCCACGGACCACCCACCCCTCGAAACCACCGACGCCGCCGAAGCCGACGCCCCGCCACCGGGCCCCGTTCGCTCTCCCGGCGACGGCTTCCGCTCCTTCCGCGCCGGCCGCCTCCGCGCCGGCCGCGCCAACGCCCGCGCCCCCGCCGCCACACCCTCCCTGCTCTGGCAACACGACCTCGGCGCCCCCATCCGCGCCCAGCCCGTCCTCGCCCCCGACGGCTCCGTCGTCGTCGCCGCCCTCGACGGCTCCGTCGTCGCCCTCGCCCCCGACGGCACACGACGCTGGTCGTTCCAGGCCGGCGATCGCATCTACTCGACTCCCTGGATCGATGACGACGGCCTCGTCGTCTTCGGCGCCGATACCGATTCGATCTACGCCCTCGGCCGCGACGGCCGCACCAAGTGGACCATCCTCCCCGCCGACGACATCGCCGAACCCGACCTGCACGACGTCGATACCGCCCCCGTCGCCGCCCGCGGCGTCGGCTACGTCGGCGCCGGACTCTACCTCTACGCCTTCGACCTCCGCGGCACCGTCCGCTGGCGCACCGCCACCGGCGGCAAGGTCTACTCCTCACCCGCTCTCCTCCCCGACGGCACCGTCGTCGCCGGCTCCCAGGACCACAAACTCTGGGCCCTCCGCCCCGCCGGCTCCACCCGCTGGACCTACGAAACCCCCGCCGACGTCGATGCCACCCCCGCCGTCGATGAACTGCGCCGCGTGATCTACCTCGGCGGCGACGACCGCAAGGTCCACGCCGTCGACTTCGACGGCAAACCCCTCTGGAAGACCGGCGTCGGCGGCTTCGTCCGCAGCGGCATCGCCGTCGACCTCCAGGGCCGACTCTACGTCACCACCTTCGGCCCCACCGCCCGCCTCGCTGCCCTCGACCCCGACGGCGGCTGGGTCCGCTGGACCGTCGACGCCGGCTCCGGTCCCACCGCCGAGTTCGGCATCCGCTCCGCCCCGATCGTCGACCCCGATGGCGTCGTCCTCTTCGGCGCCCCAGGCGGCTTCGTCCGCGCCGTCTCCCCCGACGGCGTCGTCCTCTGGACCTTCCCCGCTCCCGACGACGTCGACTCCGGACCCATCCTCGCCGACGACGGCACGATCTACTTCGGCTGCGACGACGGCTTCCTCCGCGCCCTCTCCCCCCCTCCTCGCCCTGACCCCCTTCCTCCTTCCCCCGCGCTCGAATGTCCCCCGTCCACTTTCGGGCGCACTCGCCCGCCTTCGCCCTTCGGGCTTCGGCGTTCTACGTGACGCCCCTACGGGTTCGGTGTTCCCCCTTCCCCCTTCTCCTCACGCCGCGGCCTCCGCGAACTCGGGGTCTCTGCGGTGGACCCGAACTCCGCGCCCTTCGCGCCTCTGCGGTTGTGGCCGGCCTCGGTCCCCCTTCTGCGCCTCTGCGGTGCCTCCCGCAGCGGACTCTGCCCGCCCTCTGCGCCCCCGCGGTTCCATCCCCGTCCCCGAAAAAGATCCCCCTCCGCCCCCTCCGCGCCTCCGCGGTTCTTCCCCCCCGTCCCCCCGTCCGTCCCCGTGATCGCGGTCGCACTCGCCCCTCGGCTCGCTACCGCTCGCTCAGGGCTACGTGGCGACTACCCGCCGAAGATTCGTGACGCCCATCTACCGGATCGTTGTTCCTCTCCCCCCTTGCCTCGTTGACTTGTCCCCCGCCCCGGACTAGACCCTTCCACGTCGACCACGGGGGGTGTCGCGCTCGCGCGCAAAAGGGAGTGCTCGCCATGGCTGACACAGGCCCCAAGGAGAAGAAAACCGCCCGCAGCGGTCCCAAGGGCGATGTCTACATCCAGCAGGAACGCTGCAAAGGCTGCGGCTTCTGCGTCGAGTTCTGCCCGACGCACGTCCTCGAGATGTCCCACGACTACAACGCCAAAGGCTACCACTACCCGGTCGCCGCCAGGCCCGACGCCTGCTCGGGCTGCGACCTCTGCGGCATGTACTGCCCCGACTTCGCCGTCTTCGGGGTGCGACGGAGGGCGGAATGCAAGCCGACCGCATCGGCGTCCTGACCGGCGTCCACTTCATCGACGGCGACCACGCCTGCGCCGAAGGCGCCATCGCCGCCGGCTGCCGCTTCGCCGCCGGCTACCCCATCACTCCCTCCACCGAGGTCGTCGAACGACTCGCCTCCCGCTTCCCCTCCGTCGGCGGCCTGTTCGTCCAGATGGAAGACGAGATCGCTTCCTCGATCGCCATCCAGGGCGCCGTCTGGGCCGGCGCCAAGGCGATCACCGTCTCCTCCGGTCCCGGCATCTCCCTCATGGCCGAACACATCGGCTTCGCCGCCATGACCGAAACCCCCTGCGTCTTCGTCAACGTCCAGCGCGGCGGGCCCTCCACGGGCCTCCCCACCCTCCCGGGGCAGGCCGACGTCATGCAGGCCCGCTGGGGCTCCCACGGCGACTACGGCATCATCGCACTCTCCCCCAACTCCCCTCAGGAAGCCTTCGACCTCGCCATCGTCGCCTTCAACTACTCCGAACGCTTCCGCTGCCCCGTGCTGCTGCTCCTCGATGAGTGCATCGGCCATATGCTCGAAAAAGTCGTCATCCCTCCTCCCGAACAGATCGAAGTCCTCCCGCGCACCTATACCGCCAAGAAGCCCGGCGAGTACCTCCCCTACGAACCCGGACCGAACGGCGTCCCCGAAATGGTCAAGGCCGGCATGGGACACAAGTTCCATATCACCGGCCTCACCCACGACGAACGCGGCTACCCCGCCATGAGCGCCGCCGCCCAGGAACAGCTGATCCCTCGGCTCGTCGACAAGATCCGCGGCGCCGTCAAGGACCTCACCCTCGCCGAAACCCACGGCCTCGACGACGCCGACGTCGTCGTCGTCTCCTACGGCATCACCTCCCGCGTCGTCGTGCGCGCCGCCGAACTCGCTCGCGAACAGGGCCTCAAGGTCGGCACCCTCCGCCTCAAGACCATCTGGCCCTTCGCCGAATACCTGATCGAAGGCCTCCTCGGCCCCAAACTCCGCGGCATCGTCGTCCCCGAACTCAACCTCGGCCAGCTCGTTCTCGAAGTCGAACGCGTCGTCCGCGGCAGGGCCAAGGTCGTTCGCGTCACCCACGCCGGCGGCGCCGTCCACGAGGCCGGCACGATCGTCAAGGCGATCCAGGAGGCGGCGAAATGAGCACCCAAACCACCTGCCGGGACAAGGCGACCAAACCCGTCGCCGTCCTGCCCGATTGCCCCGAACCCGAAAACCCCGTGCTCAAGTACCTGCGCCAGGACCGCCTCCCCCACATCTGGTGCGGCGGCTGCGGCATCGGTACCTCCGTCAACTGCTTCGCCCGCGCCGTCGATGCCTGCGGCATCCCCCTCGACCAGCTCGCCGTCGTCTCCGGCATCGGCTGCACCGGCCGCGTCGCCGGCTACCTCAAACTCGACTCCTTCCACACCACCCACGGCCGCGCCATCCCCTTCGCCACCGGCCTCAAACTCGCCAACCCCGCCCTCAAGGTCGTCGTCTACTCCGGCGACGGCGACCTCTCCGCCATCGGCGGCAATCACCTGATCCACGCCGCACGACGCAACGTCGATATCAATGTCATCTGCGTCAACAACTTCACCTACGGCATGACCGGCGGTCAGGTCACACCCACCACCCCCCTCAAGGCCATCGCCAGCACCACCCCCTACGGCAACCTCGAAGACCCCTTCAACCTCTGCCACCTCGCCGACTCCTCCGGCGCCGTCTACGTCGCCCGCTGGACCACCTACCACGTCCGCCAACTCCAGAAGTCGATCACCCGCGCCCTCCAGAAACGCGGCTTCTCCTTCATCGAAGTCCTCGCCCCCTGCCCGACCCTCTACGGCCGCCGCAACCGCGTCGGCGACGGCCTCGCCATGCAACGCATGTTCAAGGAACGCGCCCAGGTCCGCAACGGCGCCGCCACCCACGAAACCGCCTTCGACTTCTTCGGCTCCGGGCCCATCCCCGTCGGCGACTTCGTCGACCGCGATCGCCCCGCCTTCCTCGACCGCTACAACGCCCACATGGCCCGCGTCCTCGGCGACCAGTTCGTCCCCTACGGCGACGTCTGCGTCGACGAAAAGGCCGAGGCCGAACACTTCGCCGGACCCGAAGGCTAGGGAGGGAGAGGCTCCACCATGAACGAACCCACCAAGACCAGCGAGATCCGCATTGCCGGCTTCGGCGGCCAGGGCGTCATCCTCGCCGGACAGATCCTCGGCAAAGGCGCCACCATCTTCGAAAACCGACACGCCACCCTCGTCCAAAGCTTCGGACCCGAGGCCCGCGGCGGCTCCTGCTCCGCTCAGGTCATGCTCTCCGATAAACCCATCGCCTACCCCTACGTCGCACGACCCCACGTCCTCGTCGCCATGAGCCAGGACGCCTTCGAACGCTTCGCCCCAGAGATCGCCGACGGCGGCCTGCTCGTCTACGAACAGGACCTCGTCAAGGTCCACGACCTCCGACCCGATGTCCAGACCTTCGGCGTCCCCGCGACCCGCATCGCCGAAGAACTCCGCCGCAAGATGGTCCTCAATATCGTCATGGTCGGCTTCGTCGCCGCCGTCACCGGCCTCGTCTCCCTCGACGCCGCCCGCAAGGCCGTCCTCGACTCCGTTCCCAAAGGCACCGAACACCTCAACTGCACCGCCTTCGACAAGGGCTACGAGTTCGGCCGCAAGCTCCGCGAGGAACACGACAAGTCCAAGGGGAGGAACTAGCATGGTACCCCACCACCTCTCGTTCCCCGAGCCGTACGTCGCCCGCGACGGCTCCGAGTTCTCCATCCGTCCCATGGGCGTCGCCGACCGCGACGCCTTCCGCCACTTCTTCGAACAACTCCCCGAACGCGACCGCCTCTACTTCCAGGAAGACCTCTCCGTCCCCGGCAATACCGAACGCTGGATCGGCGGCATCGAAACCGGTCGCGCCTCCGTCCTCCTCGCCCTCCACGGCGACCGCGTCGTCGCCCAGGTCTGCGTCCTCCGCAGACTCCACGGCTGGACCCGACACGTCGGCTACATGCAGACCCTCGTCCTACCCGAGTACCGCGGCCGCGGCATCGCCGGCGTCCTCGTCCGCCGCTCCGTCGACCTCGCCGTCCAGATGGGACTCGACAAGGTCATCGCCGAGGTGCTCACCGATCAGCGACGCGAACGCAAAATCCTCGAGGCCCACGGCTTCAAGAAGGAAGCCATCCTCCAGGACCACGCCACCGACCTCGCCGGCAAGAAACACAGCGTCGTCATCCTGTCGAACCAGGTCTACGAACTCTGGCACCGCATGGAAGACCTGATCCTCGACAAGGAGTTCGAAGTCATCCCCTAGCCCCCCCCACCCGCCTTGCACCACCCCCTCCACCCCGCTACCCTTCACCAGGGCCGCATCCGGGGGACGGACAGGAGGCTCGGATGAAGCTGGTCAGACTCGGAGCGGTGTCGGGACTCGCCCTCCTCGCCCTCCTCGCCTGCAACGACTCCCCCACCAACCCCTGCGACGGCGTCACCTGCTCCGGTCGCGGCTTCTGCGTCGCCGACGGCAACCACCCCTACTGCGGCTGCCTCACCGGCTACCACCCCGTCGCCCTCTCCTGCCTCCTCAACTCCTCCACCAACCCCTGCGAGGACATCTCCTGCTCCGACCACGGCTCCTGCCGCGTCGCCGACGACATCCCGCTCTGCGACTGCGAACCCGGCTACCACCACCTCGCCGACGACCGCTGCGACGACATCGCCTGCGAACTGCTCTGCATCCCAGACACCACCTCCGACGCCGGGTCGGACGCCGATGCGCTCGACACCGCCGACGCCGATGCGCTCGCCGACCTCCCCGCCGACCTCCCCGCCGACCTCCCCGCCGACCTCCCCGCCGACGTCGTCGCGGACGTTCCCCCGGACGTCGAACCGGAGGCCGATGTCCCCCCACCACCCGTCTGCGGCAACGGCGACACCGAGACCGGCGAGGACTGCGACGGCAACCCCCCACGCCCCTGCACCACCTCCTGCGGCTCCACCGGCTCCCAGGCCTGCACCGACTGCTCCTGGGAAACCACCTGCTCACCCCCCGCCGAAACCTGCAACGGCGCCGACGACGACTGCGTCGACGGCCCGGACAACGGCTTCACCTGCGTCCGCGGCTCCACCCAGGGCTGCACCTCCAGCAGCGGCTGTTCCGGTATCCAGACCTGCACCACCTCCTGCACCTGGGGCTCCTGCTCCGGCGGCGACCTGTACTGCGAAAGCTCCTGCCCCACCGGCCAGTGCTGGCACGAGAGCTCCGGCCGGACCGGCGACTGCGGCCATTGCGCCGACGGCGCCTGCGGCTCCTGCACCGCCGGCGACTACTCCGTCCCCTGCGGGACCTACGGCACCTGCGAGTTCCACAACACCCACGAGGCCGACTACGACTGCCACTGCCCCTGACCCCCCCGCGCTCGCGCTCGCCTGCCCCCTGTCCGCACCCTCTCCGCCTTGCACCATCCCCTCCGCCCCGCTACCCTTCACCAGGGCCGCATCCGGGGGACGGACAGGAGGCTCGGATGAAGCTGGTCAGACTCGGAGCGGTGTCGGGACTCGCCCTCCTCGCCCTCCTCGCCTGCAACGACTCCCCCACCAACCCCTGCGACGGCGTCACCTGCTCCGGCCGCGGCTACTGCCTCGTCGGACCCGACGGGCCCTACTGCGGCTGCATCCCCGGCTTCCATACCGTCGCCCGCACCACCTGCGAACCCGACGACACCACCGACCCCTGCCGCGGCATCGATTGCCTCGGACACGGCTCCTGCCGCGTCGAGGCTGCGGCGCCCGTCTGCGATTGCGACCCGGGCTACGCCCACCTCGATCACCCGCAGTGCGACGCCATCCGCTGCGAACTGCTCTGCCTCGCCGCCCCCACCCCCGACGGCGGTCCCGAAACCGATGCCTGCGTCCCCGTCGCCGAATCCTGCGACGGCCTCGACAACGACTGCAACGGCCTCGTCGATGAGACCTTCGACCTCGACTTCGATCCCCTCAACTGCGGCGCCTGCGGCGTCCGCTGCGACAACGCCCAGCACGGCTCCGGAACCTGCATCCTCGGACACTGCGCCATGCTCTGCGACCCAGGCTGGTCCGACCTCGACGGCGACCCCGCCACCGGCTGCGAAGAGGTCTGCTCCCCCGCACCGTCCCCCGACGAATCACTCTGCGAAGGCCGCGACGACGACTGCGACGGCCTCACCGACGAAGATTGGACCTCCCCCTCCGTCTGCGGCCTCGGCGTCTGCCGACGCGACGCCCTCTGCTTCCGCGGCGAGATCGCCTGCCGCCCCCGCGTCCCCCCCTCCGCCACCGACGCCACCTGCGACGACATCGACGACGATTGCGACGGCTCCACCGACGAAGATTGCCCCACCGGCGCCGATGCCGATGCCGACGCCGACGCTCCCGCCGACGCCGATGCGGACGCCGAACCCGACGCCCCACCACCCCCTGGGTGCGGCAACGGCACCGTCGACCCCGGCGAGGAATGCGACGACGCCAACCCCACCGACACCGACGCTTGCCCCACCACCTGCCGCAACGCCGAATGCGGCGACGGCTTCGTCTGGGACGGACACGAGGCGTGCGACGACGGCACCGCCAACAGCGATACCACCCCCGACGCCTGCCGCACCGAATGCACTCTCCCCTCCTGCGGCGACGGCGTCCGGGACGCCGGCGAAGGCTGCGACGACGGCAATACCACCCCCGGCGACGGCTGCAGCCCCAGCTGCGCCCCCGAATCCTGCGGCAACGGCACCGTCGACCCCGGCGAGGACTGCGACGACGCCAACACCGTCAATACCGACGCCTGCCTCAATACCTGCGTCGCCGCAAGCTGCGGCGACGGTGTCCTCTGGTCCGAACACGAACAGTGCGACGGCGAAGCCCCTCGCTCCTGCACCGCCTCCTGCGGCTCCACCGGCTCCCAGGCCTGCACCGACTGCTCCTGGGAAACCACCTGCTCACCCCCCGCCGAATCCTGCAACGGCACCGACGACGACTGCGACACCGCCTGCGACGACGGCTACGCCTGCTGCCGCGGCG
>CAZMRP010000122.1:0-10202 GCA_964568275.1 uncultured Myxococcales bacterium | reverse complement strand
CGTGCGGCTCGACCCGCCGACCACGCTCGACCTCGGCGCCATCGCCAAGGGCTGGTTCGCCGACCTCGGGCTGGCGCGCCTGCGCGCCGCCGGCTTCCGCCGCGGCCTGGTCGAGCTCGGCGGCGACCTGTCGGCCTACGACGACCGCCCGCGGCCGGAACCGTTCCGGATCGGCGTGCGCGACCCGGACCGGCCCGACGACCTGCTCGGCGTGCTGCTCGTCGACCGCGGCAGCGTGGTGACCTCGGGCGACTACGAGCGGGGCTACGAGGTCGGCGGCCGGCACTTCAACCACATCGTCGACCCGCGCAGCGGCCGGCCCGTCGCCGAGCTGCGCGCGGTGACCCTGTGGGCGCCCACCGGCGCCCGGGCCGACGCGCTGGCCACGGCGGTGATGGTGCTGGGCGAACGCGAGGGCTGGGCGCTCGTCGCCCGGACCCCGGACGTCGAGGCGCTGCTGGTGGTGGACGACCCGACCGCCCCGGGCGGCGTCCGCATCCGGGTCACCCCCGGCCTGCGGGAGCGCTTCACCCCCGAGCCGGACCGGGCGGCCTCGCTCGACCCCTCACCCTGAAACGGACCGGCGCTCGCGCGCCCGCAGCCCGACCTTGACCAGCTCCCAGACCGGCAGCAGCACCAGCGCCATCACGGCCAGCACCAGCCAGTCCTGCAGCGAGAGCGGCACGATGCGGAACACCGGCTGCAGCGGCGGGACGACGAGGGCCAGCAGTTGGAGCAGGAGCGACGAGGCGACGGCGATCCACAGGAAGCGGTTGGGACGCAGCGACGGCGAGAACAGGCTGGCGCGCTGCGCCCGGCAGTTGAAGGCGTGGACCAGCGGCAGCAGGGCCAGCCCGGCGAAGGCCAGCGTGCGCGCCCCCTCCCGGGTCGCGGTGTCGGGGAGGATCGACGACGGCATCAGGTAGAACAGCACCCCGAACACGCCGATCAGCAGCCCGAAGCCGAACATGAACCACAGGTCCTCGCGGTCCAGCAGCCCGGCGCCCACCGGCCGCGGCGGCTGCGCCATCTGCCCCGGCTCGGGCGGGTCGACGCCCAGGCCGAGGGCCGGGGCGCCGTTGGTCACGAGGTTGATCCACAGGATCTGGAGCGGGGCGAGCACGAGCAGCGCGGGGTGGAAGATCGAGAAGAACACGGTGACCACCAGCCCGGCGTTGGACGACAGCAGGAACACGATCGACTTGCGGATGTTGCGCAGGATCGTGCGCCCTTCCTCCACGGCGGCGACGATCGACGCGAAGTTGTTGTCGGTCAGCACCATCTTGGCCGCCTCGCGCGCCACGTCGGTGCCGCCCTTGCCCATCGCCACGCCGAGGTCCGCCTCGCGCAGCGCCGGGGCGTCGTTGACGCCGTCGCCGGTCATCGCCACCACGCCGCCGCGACGCTTCCAGGCCCGCACGATCAGCAGCTTCTGCTCGGCGGTCACCCGGGCGAAGATCCGCACCCGCTCGATGCGCTCGGCGAGCTGCTCCTCGCTGAGCCGCTCGAGCTCCGCGCCGGTGACGACCAGGTCGCCGTCCTCCCAGAAGCCCATCTCCCGGGCGATGGCCCGGGCGGTCACGGCGTGGTCGCCGGTGATCATCACCACGCGGATCCCCGCCGCCCGGCACTGGGCCACGGCCGCGATCGCCTCGGGCCGCGGCGGGTCCTGCATCCCGATCAGCCCCAGGAACTCCAGCTCCGCCTCGGCCTCCGCCCCCGTGCCGTGGGCGTCGTGCCGGTGCGCCACCGCCAGCACCCGCAACGCCCGCTCCGCCATCGCCTCGGCGCGGTCGACGATCTCCCGGCGGTCCTCGCTGTTCAGCGGCCGGTTCTTCCCGCCGTCGAGCACCGTCGAGCACAGCTCGAGGATCTCGTTCACGCCGCCCTTGACGAAGCTCTGCATCGAGCCGGAGGCGGTGTGCTGGAACACCAGCGACATCCGCCGGCGGTCCGAGTCGAAGGGGTTGTGCCCCACCAGGGACAGCTCGGTCAGGATCGACTCCCGCGGCAGCCCGAGGTTCGCGCCGCACATCACGATCGCCACCTCGGTCGGGTCGCCGTCCCCGTGCAGCTTGCCGTCGGGGCCGGGCCGCACGGTGGCGGTGTTCGGCACCACGGCGGCACGCACCAGCTCCCGCAGGTCGCCGTCGTCGGCGACCCGCGCCGGCCGGCCGTCGCAGCTCAGCACGCCGTCGCCGATCGCCGTCCCCTCCACGAAGCCGTAGGAGCGGCGGAACGTGGCCAGCTCCCGGACCTGCATGTCGTTGAGCGTCAACGTGCCGGTCTTGTCGGTGCAGATCACCGTGGCGCTGCCCAGCGTCTCCACCGCGGGCAGCGAGCGGATCAGCGCGCCGCGCCGGGCCATCCGCTGCATCCCCAGCGCGAGCGTGATCGTCGTGATCGCCGGCAGCCCCTCGGGAATCACCGCCACCGCCAGCGAGACCGCCAGCAGCAGCAGCGTCCAGACGTCGAAGCCGCCGCGCAGCAGACCGATCGCGAACAGCACGCCGGACAGCCCGAGGCAGACCCACAGGATCTGCTGCGAGAAGCGCGCGAGCCGCTTCTCCAGCGGCGACTTGTCCACGACGATCTCGCCGATCAACTTGCCGATCCGCCCGATCTCCGTCCCGACCGCCGTCGCCGCCACCAGCGCGCGGGCCCGCCCGCGCACCGCCGTCGTCCCCATGAACGCCATGTTCGTGCGGTCGGCCAGCGTCGTCGCGGCCTCGAGCACCGCGGCCGCGTCCTTCTCCACGGGGGTCGACTCCCCGGTCAAGGGCGACTCGTCGGTGCGGAAGTCCGCGGTCTCGAGCAGCCGCACGTCCGCCGGCACCTGGTCGCCCGCCTCGACGATCACCACGTCGCCCGGCACGACCTCGCGCGCCGGCACCACCCGCTCGACGCCCCCCCGGACCACCCGGGCGTTGAACGTCAGCATCGCCTGCAGCGACTCCAACGCCCGCTCGGCCTTCCGCTCCTGCACGTAGCCGATCACCGCGTTGAGGATCACGATCAGCAGGATCGCCATCGCGTCCGAGTAGCGGGCCAGGAACCCGACCCCCGGCTCGGTGTGCCAGACCGCCGACGCGGTGGCGATGACCGCGGCGGCCACCAGCGTCAACACCAGCGGGTTGAGGAACTGCGCGAAGAACACCTTCCAGGCGGACGGCGGCTTCCGCCGCGGCAGCTCGTTCGGACCCACCCGGTCGAACTCGGCCCGCGCCCGCGCCTCGCTCAGCCCCTCGCCGGGTCGGACGTCGAAGCGCCGCTGCGCCTCCTCGCGGGTCGTGTCGTGAAAGGCCCGAACGGTGCTCTCCATGGCGGGCCTAGCTAACGCATGCCGGGCCCCGGCGCAAGTCCCGAGGTCGCCCGAAAATGGGGGTTTCTTCGAATCCGATCTTTGGGTAAGGTGGCGCAGCATGGGCACCGGGGGCGCGGGGGGCCACGGGGTTGCAGGATGACGATCACCATTGACGCGGACGACCTCCTGAACCGGTTCCTCAGCTACGTCCAGATCGACACCCGCTCCGACCCGCACTCGCAGACCACGCCCAGCACGCCCAAGCAATGGGTGCTGGTCCGCAAGCTCGAGGGCGAGCTCAAGGAACTGGGCCTGGCGGACGTCAAGGTCACCGAGTACGGCTACGTGCTGGCCACGCTGCCGGCCACGTCGCCCAAGCCGGGCATCCCCCGCGTCGCCCTGCTCGCACACCTCGACACCGCCCAGGGCTGCTCGGGACTCGCCGTGCCGATCGTCCACCGCAACTACCAGGGCCAGCCGCTGGTCCTCCCGCGCGACCCCAACGTGGTGCTCACCGTGGACAACGAGCCGGGCCTCAAGGACAAGCTCGGCCAGGATGTGATCACCGCCTCCGGCGACTCGCTGCTCGGCGCCGACGACAAGGCCGGCGTCGCCGCGGTGATGGCCGCCGTGCGCTACCTCGTCCAGCACCCGGACGTCACCCACGGCGTGATCCGCATCTGCTTCAACCCCGACGAGGAGATCGGCCGCGGCTCCGAGAAGATCTCGCTCGACGAGCTGGCCGCCGACTTCGCCTACACCTTCGACGCCGACGGCCTGGGCATGGTCAACTACGAGACCTTCTCGGCCGACCGGGCCGTGCTGAAGATCACCGGCGTCGCCGCCCACCCCGGCTGGGCCAAGGGCGTGATGGTCAACGCCCTCAAGCTCGCCGGCAAGTTCCTCGCCGCCCTGCCCAAGGAGGCCTCGCCCGAGCACACCGCGAACCGCGAGGGCTTCGTCCACCCCGACGACATGCACGGCGACGCCGCCGAGGTCACGATCGAGCTGCTGGTGCGCGACTTCGAGCTGGACGGCCTGGCGGCCAAGCGCAAGATCATCGAGGACCTCGTCGAGCGGCTCAAGGCCGAGGAGCCGCGGGCGCGCCTCGAGCTGGCGTTCAAGGCCCAGTACCGCAACATGCGCTACTGGCTCGAGAAGGACTTCCGGCCGGTCGACTACGCGATGGAGGCCATCCGGCGCTGCGGCATCAATCCCTACTTCGAGGCGATCCGCGGCGGCACCGACGGTTCGCGGCTCACCGAACGCGGCCTGCCGACGCCCAACATGTTCTGCGGCTTCCACGACGTGCACAGCCTGCGCGAGTGGGTCACCCTGCAGGACATGGTGAAGGCCGCCGAAGCCGCCGTGCGCCTCGTCGGCCTGTGGGCCGAGAAGGCCTGAATCACCCGCAACAGATCCGGCTCGGACAGCTCGCCGACGGGTAGACGTACGCGTCCGGCACGCCGCACCCGGGGTCCGCGCAGCGCCCCCCGAACCGCTCGCAGTCGTCGGCCGACGAGACGCAGCACACCCCCGTCCCGCACTGGGCCGACGGCACGAACGACTCCAGGGCCGCGCACTCCGTCCGGCACGTCCCGCCCGCCGAATCGCAATCGTCCATTCGCACGCAGCAGCTCGCCGACCCGCACTCGAGGGTCGGGCTCGCCAGCGCCGTGCGCGGCGCCGCGCAGCTCGCGGCGCATTCCCCGCCGACGTCGGCGCAGTCGCCGTCCGACCAGACGCAGCAGACGTCCGCGCCGCACTCCGACGACGACACCGCGCGGTCGTACTCGGGGTCGCACCAGGAGTCGCAGTAGCCCCACGCCGCCGTGCAGTCTCCCGGCGCGCAGCACGTCCCCCCGCACTCGACGGAGGCAAACGCCGTCTCGTACGCCTCGCAGGCGTCCCAGCAGTACCCGTCGACGAGCGAGCAGTCCGCGGACGGGATGCAGCACGGCGCCGAACCGCACTCCGCGGCGCTCACCCCGGCCTCCCCGACCCCGCAGCTCGCGCCGCCGCACGCCCCGCCCATCAGCTCGCAATCGCCGACCGGACCCGGCGCGCAGCACCAGTCGCCCCCGCAACCGGTCGCGGTCGTCCACTCCTCCCAGGGCAGGCACGCCGAGTCGCACCGGCCCCCGCCGTCCGTGCAATCGCCGGGAGCCTCCGCCACGCAGCAGACGTCCGTCCCGCACTCCGCCGCCTCCGTCTCCACCTCGTCCGCCCCGCACCACAGGTCGCACCGGCCCCCCGACGACGTGCAGTCGCTCGGAGCCTCCGCCACGCAGCAGACGTCCGTCCCGCACTCCGCCGCCGCCGTCTCCACCTCGTCCGCCCCGCACCACAGGTCGCACCGGCCCCCCGACGACGTGCAGTCGCTCGGAGCCGCGGGAAGGCAGCACCGCTGCGGAGCACACTCCTCGGACGGGCTTGCCGCCTCGTCCGCCCCGCAGGACGCGGCGCACCGTCCCCCGCCGTCGGTGCAGTCGCGCTCGCCGGCGTAGCGGCAGCACAGCGCGGGGTAGCAGTCGGTGCCCGGCAAGGCGATGTCGGACTCGCGGCAGGTCGTGCGGCAGGTCCCGCCGAGCGCCCGACACGAGGGTGCCGCGTCGGCGTCGTCGACGGCGGCGTCCTCGAGCGCTTCCGCCGCGTCCGGAGTCGCCTCGACGAGCGGCGTCTCGTCCGCCGCGTCCTCCGCCCGGTCCCGTGTCTCGCGCAGGTCGACGCCGAGGTCCTCCGGCTCGACCTCGGTTGCATCCGGCGCACCATCGTCGTGCAGGGCGTCGTCGGCCGGCGCGCAACCCCAGGCACCGAGCAGCGCCGCCACCACCGCCGCGAAGCCCGCGAGGCTGCGCCCGGACGCTCGAGCGGCAGGGCGCGCGCGGAGCCCTAGTGCTTCGAAGGACACACCGAGCCCTCCACACAGATCAGCGGCAGTTCCGGGGCGCCCCAGCGCGGGAACGGGCAACAGATCGTGCCGGTCGGGCACAGGCAGGGGCAGGCCGTGCAGACGTGCTGGACGGTGTAGTTCACGCAGTTCCCTCCGAGGCACAACTGATCGGCACGGCAGCGAATGCCGCAGCCGCCGCAGTTGAGCGGGTCGCGATCGATGAGCGCACAGGCGTAGTCGCAGCGCGCGACGGCGCTGGACGGCGTGCAGTCCAGCGAGCAGACCCCGGCGTTGCAGTACGGCGTCGTCGCCGTGCACTGGTGTTCGGCCGTGCAGCCGCCGCAATAGCGCGGGTTGCTGTCCGGGTCGGTGCAGGAGCCGCCGCAGTTCGCCAGAAGCCAGATGCAGCGGCACTCACCCTCGTAGCAGTGCTGGCCCGGCTGGCAGGCGCGGCCGCAGCCGCCGCAGTGCCGCAGATCCCACGGGAACCAGGCGTCGTGCACGCAGAGCGCACCGGGGCCCGGCTCGCAGTCGGTGAACGAATCCGGACACAGGCAGCTCCCGCCTTCGCAGACCGCGCTCGGAGCGCCGCAGGCCTGCCCGCAGGTCCCGCAGTTCGACGGGTCGGTGTCCAGGTCCACGCAGTTCAGCCCGGTCGGGTGGGGATCGCAGTCCACCTGCCCCGACGGACAGGTGGGCGGGGGAACGTCGTCCGCCTCCGCCACGATCTCCGACGCGTCGGTGGGCAGCGGCCCGTCGACGGCCTCCGCGACGTCCGGCGCAGCGTCGACCAGCGCGTCGTCGCGGACCTCCGGCGAGTCCGGCCCGACCTCGCCGTCCCGAGCCGTGTCCGACTCCGGCGCACCGTCGTCGGCCTCCGCGCCGGCCTCGCCGGCCGCATCGTCGGTCGCGACGCTCCCGCACGCGGACCCGACGATCCACGCCGCCAGCACCGTCGCCCAGGCCGTTCCGCGCATCGCAACCTCCCGGCCGCTCTTGGTGCGGCACGGCGGCCCGTCCGCTCCGCGCCGTCGCGCCGCCTCGTGTCGACCGAGGATACCACGCCGGACGACCCGACGCACCGCTCCCGACGCGGCGGCCCGTTCGCCGCTTGCCCCGCGAGCGCGGCGTGTGCTAACCACTTCCGCCACAGGAGGCGCACGATGCAGAAGTTCTCATCCGTCGACGAGGTGCTGGAGTTCGCGATCGCGGAGGAGCAGAAGGCCCACGACTTCTACCAGACGCTCTCCGCCAAGGTCGACAAGCCGTGGATGCAGAAGGCGCTCCAGGACTTCGCTCGCGAGGAACTGGGCCATAAGGAGAAGCTGCTCGGCGTCCAGCAGGGCAAGCACCTGCTCCCCGCCCAGCAGAAGGTCCTCGACCTCCAGCTGTCCGACTACCTCGTCGAGACCGAACCGCACGCCGGCATGACCTACCAGGAGGCGCTGGTCGTGGCGATGAAGAAGGAGAAGGCCGCCTGGAGGATGTACTCCGACCTCGCCGCGGCGACCTCCGACCCCCAGCTCGCCGCCAGCTTCCGCGCCCTGGCGATCGAGGAAGCGAACCACAAGCTGCGCTTCGAGACCGAGTACGACCAGTTCGTCCTGCGGGAGGCCTAGCCCGCGGCCCCACCGGCCGCCGGGCGGAATCGCACGCCCCGCCCCGCAGGCCGTTGACGCCCGTCGGACAACCTGCTTGCATCGGCCGCCGGGAAGGGAGGCTCCGATGAACAAGACGATCCTGGCCGCGATTCCGTTGCTCGTGGCGTTCGCCGCACCTCCGGACGCCCGCGCGCTCCAGACGATCACGCCCGGCACCGACGGCATCGAGCGCATCTCGGCCGGCGTGATGGAGCTGGGCCTGGACGCGATCCTGCTGGTCCGCTTCAGCAGCAACTCGCAGGGCGACGCGACGAGCTCCGTGCTGGACGCCACCTTCATGGGCGGGCTGACGCCGCGCTACTTCCTCGCCGACAACCTGAGCCTTGCGCTGAACCTCAACGTGTTCTACGGCCGGCTGTCCACCGAGACCTCGACGCCCGCCGGCGACTCCGAGGTCACGATCAGCGACCTGGGGTTCCTCGGCGTACTGCTGTGCAACTACTACCTCCGGCTCGGCTACGGCATGTTCTGGAAGCCCGGCCTCGGCGTCGGCGGGTTCTACGGCACCCGCTCGCTCCCGGCCGGCGCCGGTCTGTCCGCCGAGTCCGCCGTCTACGGCGGCGTGGTGCAGTTCGACCTGGGCTTCGTCTACTACGCCGGCCCGCACTTCAACCTGAAGGCCGGCCCGCAGATCCTGGTGCGGTTCGGCAAGGAGAAGGCCGAGAGCGCCCCCGAGGCCGACGACCTGATCACCGTCGAGGCCGCCTTCAACGCCGGCCTGGCCTACTCGTTCTAGCCCGTAGGCCGCTCAGCCGAGCCCTCCGCCGAGCGCCGACAGCTTCTCGAGCGAAAGCTGGTGCACCGCCAGCCCGAGCGTTTCGCACGCCTCGGCGCACTCCTGCTCCAGCGCCGCCCGCAGCGCCTCGTCTCGCGCGTCGAGCTGCTCCGGACGCCGGGCGGCGACGAAGCTGCGGACGACCGCCTCGAGCGCCGACGCGGCGACGCGCTCCCACTCGCTCCGCGGCTGCGACAGGAACCGCTCCACCGCCCGCATCGCCAGCTTCGGCTCGCGCGAGACGCCGAGCGTGAACGCGACCCGCGCCAGCACGGAAGCTCCCCCGCGGGCCTGGACGTTGCGCAGCTCCACGCCGACCCGGAACGGCGTCAGGTCCATCACGTCGACCCGCTCGACGAACGGCAACCGCAGCACGCGCCCGGGCCCGAACAGCAGGCGGTAGCCGACGACCCGACCGTCGGGGCCCACCGTTCGGCGACCGGTCACCACCAGCAGTTGGCCCGGCGACACGATGTGCAACATGCGCCGCACGAGGACCGCCACGGCGATCAGCGACACCACCAGCACGCCGCCCGCCACCGCGAACACGAGCAGCAGGTCGGGGGCGGCAGCGTCCTCGGCGGGCGCCGCAACCAACATGCAGGTCGTCCAATCCACGGCGGACCTCCTTCCGGCCGCGGTCGAGCGCCCGGGGGGTCGCGCATCGCCGCAGACGACGGTGGAACGCGCCGATTCTCCTCCATCCGGCCCCGTCGCGCCACCCGGTTGCGCTGGCGCGCCGAACGCGACACCATCGCCCCATGCGGACCATCGACCTCGAGCACTGGCCGCGCCGGCCGCACTTCGAGCTGTTCCGCTCCTACGAGCAGCCGCACCTGGCGGTGACCGCCCCGGTCGACGTCACCGGGCTGAAGACCGCCGCCGCGCGCCACGCGCTGTCGCTGTTCCACGCCCTGGTCTGGGCCACCGCCCGTGCGGCCAACGAGGTGCCCGAGCTGCGCCAACGCATCCGCGGGAAGACCGTCGTGGAACACGACCGGGTCCACCCGTCGTTCACCGCGGCCGGCCCCGACGAGACCTTCCTGTGGTGCCATGCCCGCTGGGACCCCGACCCGCGCGGGTTCGCCGCCGCGGCGCTCGCCGCCGAGCGGGCCGCGGCCGCGCGCGACCCGCTGGCCGAGGAGACCGGCGACGACCTGCTGTTCGTGACCAGCCTGCCCTGGCTGTCGTTCACCGCGCTGCAGCACCCGATGCGCGTCCCCGCCGACTGCGTGCCGCGCATCGCCTGGGGACGCCTCGAGCGGATCGCGGACCGCGACCGCCTGCCGCTGTCGCTCCAGGCGCACCACGCGCTGGTCGACGGCCTGCACGTCGCCCGCTTCTTCCGGCAGTTCGACGACGCCGTCCCCGCCCTGGCGACACCCTGACGCGACACCGCGCGCCGCACCGTTGCGGCCCGCGCCCGAACGGGGCACGATCCCGGCCATGAACAACGCCACGCGAAGGTCCGGGGTGGAATGGTGCCTGATCAGCGCCGTGGCCGCCGCGGCCGCCTGCGGCGACGACGACGCGCCGATCGACGACGCCGCCACGCCCGACGGCGCGGAC
>CAZMRP010000121.1:0-10215 GCA_964568275.1 uncultured Myxococcales bacterium | reverse complement strand
GCGCTGCAGCCCTCGCCGGCCGTCGTGTTTCCGTCGTCGCCCTGCTCGCCGCTTTCGTCCCCCTCGTCGCCGCTGGCCGCCTCCACGCAGGTCGTACGGCAGGCGTTCGCCGCGGTGTCGCTGTTGGCGTCGCCGTCGTCGCACTCCTCGCCGCTGTCCGGCACGCCGTCGCCGCAGTCGATCGTCCAGCCCGCCGGCCGCTCGGCCGTCTCGCAGGCCCCGCCACGGCATTCCTGGCCGCCCTGGCACGTCGTCAGCAGACACGAGCTCTGCAGCTCGACCAGCACCTCGCGGATCTCGCCCTCGACGAACTGGGCCACGACCCACCGCTCGACCACCACGTCGCTCCCCAGCAGCCCCTCGACCCGGAACATCACCCACTCGTCGTAGCTGCTGCCGGACTGCACGCCCACCGTCACCGGAAACTGGTCCGGCGTCAGCCCGCCGAACGACTGGCTGCGCTCGAACATCTCCGTGCCCCCGGCGCCCGCGAACACCGTCACCCGGACGGTGTCGAGGTCCCCGGGAACGTCGACGTCGGTCCGGATGAGAAGCCGAATGCCGGTTTCACCGCTGCAACCGAGGAGCGCCAGGAGCGCCAGAACTCCGACCAAACGCTTGATCATGATCCACCTCCTCCCGCTCACGGAAGCCCGATGACCCAGTCGCTGTCCGGCATCGTCTCGCCGCCCGTGGCGCCGAGCACGATCCCGGCCGTGGCGCCCGCCACGACCACGCCGGCGATCGTCCAGACCCACCACTTCTCGTACCAGGGCTCGCCGGCCTCCGGGACGGGGAACAACTCCACGGCGCGCGTGAAGGGCTGGCCGGCCTCCAGCGTGATGGCCAGCCGGACCATCTCGTAACCCTCGGCCGTCACCTCGAGCTGGTGCGTCCCCGCCTCGAACTCCCCCGAGAAGGGGAGCGTGCCGAGCGACTCGCCGTCCAGCGTCGCCGTGGCGTCGGAGACGTTGGCCGACAGGTTGATCACGGCCGTGGTCTGCAGCGGCGCCGGGACCAGCGTCACGGCGAGCTCCTGGCCCGCTTCCACCGTCACGGTCTCCTCGGCCGGCCGGAAACCCTCCGCCTCCGCCCGGAGCGTGTGCGGCCCGCGGAGCAGGTCGAGCGGCGCGCCGAGCGGCGCGCTGCCCACGACCTCGCCGTCGACCAGCACGGTCGCGCCGCTGACCGCCACGTCCACCCGTACCCGACCGACGTTCTCCTCGATCTCATCGATCCACTCGCGGACCTCCTCGAGCGCGCGGCGCTCGCGGTCACTCGTCGCGTTGCCGTACAGCTCGACGTACCGGCGGAAGGTCCGCAACGCGTCGACCTCCCGCGTCAGCTTGCGCTGGCACTGCCCGATCAGCGAGAGCGCCCGCGAGGCCGGCAACAACCCGTCGGCCGCCGTGAACTCGGTCAACGCCACCTCGAAGTTCCCCGCGTCGAAGGCGTCCTGCCCGGCCCGGAAACGCGCCCGGGCCTGGTCGCGAACCTCCTGCGTCGGCTCGGCCGGCTGGGCGGCCGGCTCCGCCTGCGCCGCCGGTTGCGCGGCCGGTTCGGTCTGTGCCGCAGCCGGGGAAGCCGACAGGCCGAACGCCAGCCCGACGGCCAGGATCGCAATCATCAGTCCATTCCGCATGTTGGCCTCCTCCTCGAGGGCTTGCCGCAGTCTAGCGTGTGGGGTGTCGGTGTCAAGCCGACCACCGTCCTCCCCCCTCACTTCTTGAAGAACTTGTCGAGCTCCCGCAACACCGCCGCCTTGGCTCGCGTCCCCGCGGCCGGCGAACGGGCCGGACGAGTGTCGTGCAAACGCAACGACAACGAAATGCGATTGCGGTTGCGGTCCACGTCGATGACCCGCACGCGCACCGATTGCCCCGGTCGCACCACCTCCGCCGCCTCCTGCACCCGGTGCTCGGCCATCTCCGAGACGTGGATCAGCCCCTCCTGGCGCAACCCGAGGTTCACGAAGGCGCCGAACTGGGCGACGCTGGTGATCGTGCCCTGCAGGATCATCCCAGGACGCAGGTCGTCGAGCGAATTGACGGTGCTGAGCGGCAGGGCGGCCAGCGCCCCGGCCAGGGACGGCGCGGCCGCCCCGGTCACCGGAGACACCCCGTCGACCGGCGTGCCCGAACCGGCCGGGCCCTGCGCGGCCGCCTTGGCCGCCACCGCACGCTGCGCCTCGAGCTCCGCCAGCCCGCGGGCGTTCCGGAGATACCGACCGACCCGCTCGGCGTCCAGGTCGTGCTGGTACTCGGCGAGCCCGAGCGACGCGGGATCGACGGCCGAGAACATGCCGACCGGGTCGAGCGCCCGGCGCGCGAGCACCAGCGCGGCCGCCTGGCTCGACGGAAGCTCCAGATCGGCGCCGGCCAGCGCGGCCTTGGCCTCGCGCATCGCCGCCGTCGGAATCCGCACCATCGGCAGCTTGCCCTCGGCCGCCCGCTCGACCTCGCGCAGCCGGTCGACCGCCGGCGAACTGGCCGGCAGCACGAGCACCTCGATGCCCGCCGCCTGCAACCGCCCGACCAGCGCCGCCGCCCAGCCCTCGGCCACCCCGGCGTCGGTCCCGGACTCCCCCGCCGCGCCGCCGCCGTCGACCACGACCCAGCTGACGGGTCGCGGCCCGCGGCCGAAGAACACCGCGCCCAGCCGCGTCGCCGTCACCGGCGGGATGCGGAACAACGCCGCATAGGCGCCGGCGGCCGCCGTCAACGCCTCGCCCTCCGCCCGCTCGTCGAGGTGCCGACGCAGCGCGTCGTCGAGGTGCCCCAGCACCAGCAACTCGCACAGCTTCTCCGCAGGGCGGCCGACCTCGTCGCGGCCCAGCTTGAGCGCGACGGCCCGGATGCGGTCGTGCATGGCAGCGACCGGCCAGCGGAACTCCAGCCGCAACGCCCCGACCCGCTCGCCGCGCCGGACCGCCAGCCAACGATGGGCCGGCAGGCCCGCCGGCGGCTCGGACCGCCCCAACAGCTCCTCGAAGTCCGACACCACCGCCGGGTCCTCGGACGCCGCCGCAATCCGCAGCTCGCCGTCCCGGCGCGCCAACTGGAAACAGGCGTCCCAGATCGCGACGTACTCCCGCAGCTCGATCGCCGTGGCCGACGGAGCCAGCCGCGCGGCCCGGTCGAGCGTCTCGAGCGAGACCGGCGAGGGCATCTCGCGCAGCAACGCCTCGGGCAGCGCCGCCGAACCGTCCCGCACCCGCCGCTCGACCAGCTGCTGCGCCGTCGCCTTCCACCGCAACCGGCGGTCCTCGAGCTCGTAGAGCCGGGTCAGCACCGACGGCGGCAGCCCGTCGACCCGCCCGACCTCCTGCCGGGCCACGTCCATCACGTCCCGCCCGGCGTCGATCGCCTCGGCAATCCGGCGCAGCGCCGCCCCGGGCAAGCCCGCAACCGCGTCCCCGCCATGTGCACGGGCGTAGTCAATCCACCGCATCAGCACTCCGGACTTCGACCGGCAGGGGGCCGATCGATAGGATGCTACCCTGAGGCCCCCGGACGAGGCAAGGCGCATTTTCCGGGGGGTTTCGCGGCGCCGTGCGATCCGGCACGGCGCCCGCCGGCGCCGCACCCGCCGGCGCAGCACCCGTCGGCGCCCGCCGGCCTAGCGGGCCGTCGAGGACTCCGGGACGACCGGAAGACAACGACCCAGGCCGACCAGGAACACCTCGTAACTCTCGGCACGGGTCGCCTTCGGACGAATGACGCGCGCCTCGACGTACAACCCGCGCAGCCGAGCACGCGCCTCCTCGAACGACGGTCCCTGGAAGAGCTTCCCGACGAAGTCGGACCCGGGACGCCCGTGGGCGACCGCGAGGTCCAGCGCCCCGGAAAACAGCTCGAACGAACGGTACTGGTCGGTGCCGCGGTCGCCGGTCGTCGACGGGGCCATGTCCGACACCACGAGGTCGTACGGACCGGCGGCGGCGATCGCCGCGCCGAGCTCGAAGCACGAGCCCTGGAGGAAGCGGACGTTGTCCGGCAGGCCGACCCCCAACGGCTGGAGGTCCACGGCGAGCACGAAACCGCCGGGGCCGACGCCGCGGGCGAGGTACTGGCTCCAGGAGCCCGGGGCGGCGCCGAGGTCCAGCACCCGACGCCCGGCACGGACGAGACGGACCCGACGGTCGATCTCCTCGAGCTTGTAGACCGAGCGGGCGGGATAGCTCTCGCGCTGCGCCTGACGCGCGTAGTGGTCCTGGCGTCGGCGACCCAAGGGGAGAAACTACTTCTTCTTCGCGCGCGCCGCGGCCGCCTTGGCGGTCAGGATCGCCTCGCGCGCCTCCGCACGACGGTGGGACTTGCGCACCACGACCACCGAATTGCGATGACCGGGGACCGCGCCGCGGATCATCAGCAGCCCCTGGTCGACATCCAGGTCCGCCAGTCGCATGCCGACGGTGGTGACGCGGCAGGCTCCCATGTGGCCCGGCATCTTCAACCCGGCCAGCGTCCGGCCCGGCGTCATGTTCTGCCCGATCGAGCCCGAATGGCGGAAGTACTCGTGGGTCCCGTGACCGGCGACCCAGGAGTTGAAGCCGTGGCGCTTGATGACGCCGGCGAAGCCGCGGCCCTTGCTCGTCCCGGTGACGTCCACCAGCTCGCCCTTCTGGAACACGTCGCCCACGCCCAGCTGCTGGCCGACCTCGAAGCCCGCCGTCACGTCCTCGGGCACCCGCAGCTCGCGCACGACCTTCGCCGGCTTGACGTTGGCCTTCTTGAACTGCCCGAGCACCGGACGCCTGACCAGCCGCTCGGCCCGGTCGCCCCAGGCCAGGCAGAGGGCCGAGTAGCCGTCCTTGGCCTGCGTGCGCTTGCCGATCACCGTGCACGGCCCGATCTCGACCACCGTCACCTGCACCACGTCCCCACCCTCGAGGAACAGCTGCGTGCAGCCCATCTTGCGCCCGATCAATCCCAGGTTCCGGTTCATGACGTTCGTCCTTCCGCCGCGCCGCCCGGTGGCCGGGCCGCACGAGAGCGCGGGAATTTGGACGGGTCGGGGCGCGCTGTCAAGCACCCCTCCCGTCGAAACCCTCGCGGGAGCCAGCTTGGGGACTCGAACCCCAGACCTGCGGTTTACGAAACCGCTGCTCTACCGGCTGAGCTAAGCTGGCACGCGGCCACCCGCGGCCGCCCCGTCCTCCCGAGCCGGACCCCACGGGGCACACGCGCCCACCGGGGTCCGGGGGCGCCTTACTACACGGAGAACGTCGGGGACGCAAGCACTTCCTGCGGCCGGGAACGTCACGAACACGGCAACCGCCGGACCCGGCGCCGGCACGACGCCCGGGCCGCCACCCGCCGCCCCAGCCACCGACCTCTCAGGACGGGATGCAGACGCCGACCCCGGCCGGATAGCCGCTCGGGGCCGTGCAGACCGTCGCACCGGTACACCCAGGCGTGCCGCTCGGATACCGGCACTGCCGCAGACAGATGTTGCCGTACCCGGTGACGTTGAAGCAGCCGAAGCCGGCCTGACAGCCCGACACCCCGCTCGGACACGGCGTGTTCTGCCCGCCGGAGCCCACCGCGCCGCAGTACGAGGCGATCTCGACGTGGCCCGTGAACGAGCCGAGCCGACAGGCCTCGCCGGTGGCGGGACAGACGGTGTCCGCCAACACGTCGCACTGCTCCGAACAGACGTCGAAGCCCGGAATCTCCGTGCCGCCGGAATCGACCACGCCGTAGACGCACTGGGAGGTGGCGCCGAGCGGGTCGCAGTCGGCGTCGACGAAACAGAAGCGGTTGCAGCGCGCCGCCGAGCCGGACCCCAGACAGACGTGGCGCGCGGCGCAGGCGCTGTCCCCGCCCAGCGCGCAGGAGGCGCCCCAGGTGCCGGCGCCGACGGGCGAACAGTAGGTGAACGCCCCGGAGGAGTCGCCGACGGGACGGCAGGTCTGGCCGACGCGGCAACCGCTGTCGGCCCCCGCGTTGCAGCCGACCGTGCAGAACCGGACGCACGGCACCGTGCCGCCCAGGCCGTCGTTGAGCGTGTAGGTGCAGCCGGCGGAGGCGGTGCCGAGCACGATCGCGCAGTCGGTGCTGTCGCTGCAGAAGTGCAGGCAGCGGTCCGCGGAGGCGGTGCCGACGCAGTAGTAGCCGGCGCTGCAGTCGTCGGTCACCGCCGGCGCCGCCGCGGGGCCGCAGACGGCGTTGTTCCCGCCCGCACCGGAATAGTCGCAGAGCGGAACCGCCAGCCCGCCGCTCAGGCCGTCGATCGTGCACTTGAAGCCGGACGTGCACAGCCGCTGCAACGGGAAGTCCGCGACGGTGCAGGTGCCGCCGTCGACCACGTCCGCATCCGCATCCGCATCCGCATCCGCGCCGACGTCCTCGTCGGCATCCGCGTCCGCATCCGCATCCGCATCCGCGTCCGCGTCCGCGTCCGCGTCCGCGCCCGAGTCGCACAGGCACAGGTCGCCGTCGCAGTGGCCGCCGGCGAAGCCGTACGCCAGACAGCGGTCGGCGCAGGCCGTCGGGTCGCACAACGAGGTCTCGGCGTCGGCGTCGGCGCCCACGTCGCACTGGCAGAAGTCGCCCTCGCAATGGCCGCCGGGATAGCCGCCGATGACGCACGAGTCGCGACAGGCGCCCTCGTCGCACAGCACGACCTCCCCGCCGCCCTCGACGTCCGCGTCGTCCGGGCCGACGTCGGGGAACACGTCCTCGTCGCCGTCGGCGTCGGCGTCGGCGCCGGGGTCCCCCGTGCAGCGGCAGCTGCCGTCGGCGCACGAACCGTCGAGCCAGCCCGCCGCGAGGCACTCGGCCAGACAGGCCCGCGGATCACAGCCGGCATCGTCGCGAGGGGCGACGTCCTCGAACGCGATGTCGGTCGGATCGGCATCGCCGGAACCGCCACAGGCGGCGGCCACCAGCGGCAAGACGACGACGAGCCAGGGACGCATCCAGCGAGTCATCGGCGCCACCTCGCTTCCGCTCAGCCCGGGACGTCCGGCGGCGGGATCGTCGGCTTGACGAGGAAGAAGATCTCGCGGGCGTCCAGCGGCGTGTACAGGTCGCCCTGCACCTCGATGTTCGCCCGGAAGATCTGCGGCACGTGCGGCAGCGGCTCGACCGTGACGTTGCGGTTGACGTGGATGTCCCAGCAGACGCTGGTGCCCGGGAAGACGCGCGGGAAGTAGTCCGGGTGGGTGTCGCCGTCGGAGTCGGCCGTCTCGATGCCGGCCGTGCAGGTGTAGGTCTCGCCGGTCAGCGGGTCGACGATCGTGGTGCCGCTGGTGTTGGTCTCGAGGTAGTCGATGAACTCCACCACGGCGTCGACCGGCGGGTCGTGCAGCGGCTCGTCGATGCCGTCCACGGGCAGGGCGTCCACACGGATCGGGATGTTGTGGGCCAGCTGGTCCACGGCGTCGACGATCGTGTCCGACAACCCCGTGCCGTCGGACGAGATGTTGAACACCAGCGGCGAACCGCTGAGCGCGTCCACCGAGCCCGTACCGTTGGCCACCTGCTCGAAGCCGGGCCGCGAGCTGCCCGAGTTGACGCCGATGAACTTCATCCGCTCGGCGTTCATCGCGCCGGTGACCACCGCCACCGAACGGCCCGCGCAGCTCTGCGTCGCGTTCTCGTCGCCGCACTGGATGACGATCTTCACCGCGTCGGGACGGAAGCACGGCCAGCCGATCGTCGCCGGGTCGGTGCAGCGCCGCGGACGCGGCCGGACGTCCGACGAGGAGTAGCTCGAGGTGTCGCCCGTGGCCAGCAGCCACAACATGTCGAGGTACGGCTCCGAACCGCCGCACAGGCTGGTCATCGAGGCGATGGCGTTCTCCACCAGCGTGATGTCCGTGGTCATGTCCTGCAGGTTGTTGATCGCGTTGGAACAGCCCGAGCTGGGACAGTCCTCGAACCGCCCGGCGCCCATCTGCACGTCCGGAATGCGCGCGGTGATGCCCGGCAGGATGATCGTGCGCAGACCGCTCCGCAGGTTGGCGATCTCGCCGCCCATCGACCCCGAGGTGTCCACCGCGATGTAGACGTCGGCCTTCTGCAGGTTCGTGGCGAAGACCAGCGTGTCCTGCCACGGGATCGGATCCTCCTCGTACGGCACCTCGAAGACGAAGTTGCCGCGCGCCCGCGGGTTGTCCGCCGGGTCCAGCGCGTCGGTGCCGGCCGCCACCTCGACCAGGTCGTTCACCCCGTCCCCGTCGCTGTCCCCGCGCGTCGGGTCCGTGCCGTTCTCGTGCTCCAGACGGTCCGACAGGCCGTCCGCGTCGCTGTCCGCGTCCCACATGTCCGGCGTCCCGTCCCCGTCGGTGTCGACCGGGTACGTCGCCAGGTCGGTGTCCCCCGCCTCCACCGCGTCCGGGATCGTGTCGTTGTCGCTGTCCTCGTCGAACCGGTCCGGAATCGTGTCCGCGTCCGTGTCCCGACCCCGCTCGTCCCGGTCCGAAACCGTGTCGTTGTCGCTGTCCGTGTCCCGGTAGTCCGGAATCGTGTCGCCGTCGTGGTCCGGCGGGGCGGACGGATTCCCGGCGATCTCCTCCACGTCCGTGATCAGGTCGCCGTCGTCGTCCGGGTCCAGCGCGTCGATGATCGTGTCGCCGTCGAGGTCCCCGGAACCCTCGAACCGGTCGAAGATCCCGTTGCCGTCCGCATCAACGTCGCGCAGGTCGGGGTCGCCGTCGAGGTCGGTGTCGCGCGGCGGCGTGCACGGGTCCGAATCCCCCGCCTCCACCGAGTCCGGAATCGTGTCGTCGTCGCTGTCGAGGTCGCGGAAGTCCGGAATCGTGTCGCCGTCGCTGTCCAACCGCTCGGCGCTCCCCTCGTCGGCGTCGGAAACGGTGTCGCCGTCGCTGTCCTGGACGCTGCACACCACGTCGCCGGCCTCGCCGAAGTCGCGGCCGTCCACCGGGACGACGGTCGTGTCGCCGTCGGAGGCGGAACAGGCCGCCGCGAGCAGCGCCCCCGCTCCGAACAGCAGGCCGCCATGTCGCCACCGTCTCATCGACTCACCTCCTCCCGCGTCCGGCCGCACGCGACCGTGCACCGCAAGAGTACATCGGTCGGCGCCCCGGGGCCAGCGGCACGCGGCCAGGCGCAATTCCCGGCGGACCGCCCGGTCCGCAATCCCGCCGCCGGGGAGGTCAACGGTCGCCCGGGATCGTCATCGTCCCCGGCCGTACCACCCCCGCCAGGATGATGCCGAGGAACTCGCGGGCCAGCTCGGGAGCCGCCGGGAGCGAGCCGGGGTCGGCCAGCGAGTGGTCGAGCACCTGCTTGAGCGCGCCGAGGATCATCAGCGAGGCGACGCGACGGTCGAGCTCGCGGACCAGCCCCATCTCCTGGCCGCTGTCGAGCGAGCGCTCGATCAGCCCGGCCAGCCGGCGGTACAGCTCGTCGAGCTTGCGGTCGAAGCCCGCGTCGAGCCCCACCGCCTCGCGCAACAGGATGCGGGTCAGGTCGCGGTTCCGGAGCAGCGTGTCGAGCACCCGACCGACGTTGTCGAGCATCTGCCGCGCCGAGTCCTCGGCCCCGTTCGCCGGGTCGACCCGCCGGATCTTGCTCTCCAACTCCTGGAACAGCACGTCCAGCAACTCGTCGAAAATCGCCCGCTTGCTCTCGAAGTACAGGTAGAACGTCCCCCGCGCCACGCCGGCCTCGCGGATGATGTCGGCCACCCCCGCCGCGTGGTACCCCCGCTCCGCGAACACCTTGCGGGCGCACACCAGGACCTGCGACCGACGCTCCTCCCTGCGCACGGACGCGATGCTACGTCGGCGGGGGACGCCCGTGCAACAGCGCACGGGCGCGGACGGGACGCCGGACCACCTCACGGCCCGGGCGGAGGAGCAGGAGACGGCGGCGGAGAGCCCTGGAGCAGATGCGCCAGCGGTACCGAGGCGATGACGCGCAGGCCGGGGAGCAGCGTCGCCGCGTCGAGCACCGCCTCGAGGTACCCGGCGCCGGGCTCGGGGTCCACCAACACCGCCCGCGTCGCCCCCTCGAGGTTGAGGATCATCCCCAGCGTCGAGTCGAAAATCGTCGCCTGCAGCCGCCGCAACGACTGCGTCGACAACCGCTCGCCGTCCGGGCCGTAGAGCACGCAGCCGAGCCGCAGCTCCTCGGCCGATTCCGACGCGAGCACGCAGCCGACCGCGCGGGTCTCGGCCAGCAGGCCGGTGGTGTCGAGCTCGGCGCGCACGGCGAGCGGCCGCCGCCACAGGAACAGCAGTTC
>CAZMRP010000120.1:0-10234 GCA_964568275.1 uncultured Myxococcales bacterium | reverse complement strand
CGGTCGCCGCAGGCGGCGAGGGCGAGGCCGGCGAGCAGGGCCAGGGCCGGGCCGCGCAGCGGGCAGGCCGGCGGGCAGGGGCACGGAAGGGGACGCGGATGGGATTCGCTCATCGGATGCCTCCGGTTGGCCGGCGGAGCCGCCGTCAATCCACGATCCAGTCGTTGAGCTCGAAGCCGGTCAGGGTCTGCACCGGGCCGCCGTCGGCCGGGATGAAGGTGATCCGGCCGGTGGCGTGCTCCTGGCCGACGAACACCTTGCGGGTCAGCGGGGCGAGGCCGAGGGAGGCCGGGGGCGAGCCGAGGTGCACGGTGTCGGCGACGAAGTCCACCAGGTCGGCCACCAGCACGTCGCGCACGCCGAGCCGGTCGTCGCGCAGCGTGAGGAACGCCAGCTGCTCCTCGGCGTAGATCAGCCACGCGCCGGGGTCGCAGGGCGTCTCGTGCCGCACCACCAGCTCGTCGCCGAACCGCACCAGCGAGAAGCCGTAGGTGCGGTCGATGATCTCCTCGAGGTCCTCCACCGGGTCGAGGCCCGGGTCGTCGGGGTCGCCCGGCTGCTTCTCGTGGATCACCACCGCCACCTCGCCGTCGGGGGTGGTGGCCACGGCGCGGACCTTCTTCTGCAACGGCACGACGGTCGAGTCGCCGGTCAGCATGTCGAGCAGCGCGATGACCTCGACGTCGGCGGCGGTGGTGAAGACGACGGCGCGGGAGCCGTCGGGGGTCAGGGCGACCTGGCCGGCGACCACGCCGGGGACCGAGGTGACGAAGACGGCCGGGACCATCGGGTCCGCCAGCTCGATGCGCGCCACCTGGCCCGTCGAGCGGAGCGCGGCCAGGGCGAACGAGCCGTCGTCGGCCAGGTCGATGTCGGTGGGCGCCGCCGGCAGCGGCACGACCACCAGTTCCTGGGTCGCCAGGTCGAGCACCTGCAGTTCCGACGCCGCGGCGGTGGACAGCACGGCGATCGCGCCGTCCCCCGACACCTCGACGTTGTCGACGCGCCGCGCCACGTGCGGCGACTCGGGGTTCGTCGGGTCGGAGGGCACGGTGCCGAAGGAGACGTGCGTGGGCCGGTAGCCGTCGACCAGCGCGGTGAAATCGATGATCGTCAGGCCGTCCCAGCCGATGACGAAGGCGCGCGTGGAGTCGTTGGTCCAGTCGACGGAGACGGGGAGCGCGCGCACGGTGGTGCGCACGGCCCGTTGCGCCGCCACCGGCTCGAACACCAGCAGCGTCACCTCCTGCATGTTCGGGGGACGCGTCCCGACCCGCGCGTCGATGTCGTAGAAGGTCACGCCGTAGCTGCCGTCGGGCGAGGTCGACAGCGCGTTGGCCCCCGGCGCGATGGGCTCGAAGGTCACGTCCGAGTCGAGCGGCGCGCTGGTCCGCACGATCGCCACGTCGTCGCTGCCGCTGTCGATCACCGCCGCCGCGTCGCGCATCCCCAGCGTCTTGAGCTGCGTCGGCGTGTCGCCGACCTCCACCAGGTCCACGGTCAGCCGCTGCGAGTCGATCACCACCACGTTGTCGCCCAGCGGGTTGGAGAGGTAGACGTAGCGGTTGCTCCCCTGGGGCGCGTTGAAGTCGGGGTCCTCCTCCTCCTCGGGCGGGAGCCAGGTGTCGACGGTGGTGTCGGCGGCGGCGTCCGCGTCGGCGTCCGCGTCGGGGCCGTAGTCCCAGCGGGCGTCGCTGGCGTCCCCGCCCGCGTCGTAGGGGGACCACGAGTCGCCGGCTTCGTCGGCACCGCAGGCGTTCTGCCCGACGGCCAGGGCCAGGGCCAGACCGACGACCACCAGGGCCTGCCAGGGGATACGTTTCATCGCGGGACCTCCCTTCGCGGGTTCGAGACCGCTCTGCGACGAGCAAGCTCCATACCACGGGCTACCTGCGACGGAATTGCCGAATTGTCAACGGGTTCCCGGCGGCGGGCCGCGACACGCTATGACACGAACGTCCGGGGGAGGGACGGGAGGACAAGGAACAAGGGGCGGGGAACAGAACGGGGACTGGGGAACGGGGAACGGGAGCGGGGCGGGGAGGCGTTGTCGGCGGCGGGGCGTGTGTTAGGGTGTGTCGCGTGACGCCGTCCTTCGAGCAGGGTCCGATCCGGCCGCCGAGCGAGGCGCACAGCCTGCTGGTGCGGGTGACGCGCAACTGTCCGTGGAACCAGTGCGCGTTCTGCCCCGTGTACAAGGGCCGGCGCCCGTCGAACCGGGACACGGCGGAGGTGCTGGCCGACATCGACGCGATGGCGGCGGCGGCCGAGGTGCTGCGACGGGACGGAGCGGGGCCCGGCGACCCCGACGATCCGTTCGCCGCCTGCCGGGTTGCGGTGCGGCGGGGCGCGGTGCCGCCCGAGGCGGCGCAGGTGGCGTTGTTCCTGGCGGACGGCGGCAGGAGCGCGTTTCTCCAGGACGCCGACCCGCTGTCCGTGCCGCCGGCGAAGCTGGCCGAGATCGTCCGGCGGGTCCGGGAGCGGTTCCCGGGGCTGGAGCGGGTCACGACCTACGCCCGCGCCGCGACCCTCGCCCGCCGCTCGGCCGACGGCCTGCGGGAGGTCCGCGAGGCGGGACTGACGCGCGTGCACGTGGGGCTCGAGTCGGGCGCCGACGCGGTTCTCCGGCGGATCGCGAAGGGCTGCACCGCGGAGCAGGCGATCGACGCGGGCCGCAAGACGCTCGCCGCGGGCTTCGAGCTGTGCTTCTACGTGATGCCGGGGCTGGGCGGGCGCGGGTCGTCGGCGGAGCACGCGCAGGGCACGGCGCGGGTGGTGCGGGAGGTGGCCGACGCGGCGGCGCCGGAACGACCGCTGTTCGTCCGGCTGCGGACCACCGCGGTCTCACCGGGCACGCCGCTCGCCGACGAGCTGGCCGCGGGGCGCTACGAGCTGCCGGACGACGTGGAGATCGCGCGCGAGCTGCGCGACTTCCTCGCGGCGCTGGGGGAGGCGCGGCTGCGGCTGGTCTCGGACCACTCGCTGAACCTGCTGCCGGAGCTGGAGGGGGAGTGGCCGGCGGACCGCGACCGGCTGCTCGGGGTGGTCGACGAGTTCCTCGGCCTGCCGGAGGACGAGCGGGCGGCCTTCGCGCTCGGCCGACGGCTCGGCCTCTACTGGACGCTGGCGGACCGGCACGATCGACGGCGGCGGCTGGCGGTCGAGGGGACGATCGCCGGGCACGGCGACCCCGGCCCGGCGGAGCTGCTGCGGGCGGCGGCGGAGCTGCGGGCGCGCTGCGTCTGACGCTGCCGGGACCGTCCGGCTCGCCATGGCGCCCGGCTACGGGGCCGGCACGACGACCCGCACCACCCCGCTCGACTGGCCGGGATCCTGCTCGCGCACGGCGATCAGGTACAGCACGTCGCCGATCGACGCCGGAATCCGCAGCTCGAACGGCCCGCCGGCGTGGAGCGTCTCGACGACGACCCCGGTCTCCTGGTTGGCGACGAGCACGCGCACGGCGGGCTGGACGCACCCCTCCAGCGCCCAGACGCGGGCCAGCCCGTCGACCGGCGGGTCGACGTAGACGCCGCAGAGGAACCCGGAGCCGGCGGCGTCGAAGTCGCCCGGGGCGTAGGGCGAGGTGCGCCCGTCGTCCTCGGCCGCCAGCGGCAGCGGCGGCGGATCGTAGACGTCCACGACCACGCGCCGCGGCGCGCTCACGACCCACTCGTCCCCCTCCCACTTCCGGTAGCGCACCAGCAGCTCGTCGCCGGGCCGGGCGGCGATCACGACGACGAACGAGCCGCTCTCGCCGGCGAATCCCGCCGAGGCGTCGCTGCCGTCGTCGCGGGCCACATCGACCGGGGCGCCCGGCGGCACGGCTCCGGCGCCGCCGACGACCGCCACGTCGTCGTAGTCGTCCGCAGCGGAGGCGACGACGTTGGCGCCGGGCGGGTCGGGCTGCGGCGAGAGCAGGCACCCGCCGGCCAGCAGGATCGCGAGCAGGGCATGGGTCGGGCGAGGCATCGGGTTCCGTTCCTCCTGCGAGTCTCCTGCCAACGGGGAGGACGGTCCCCTTCGCTGCAACATCTTGTATTGACGACCCATTCCGACTCCGCCGCGCGGACGATCCGGTGTTCGACGCGGCACACCGCGGCACACCCCGGGCCGGCATCGTCCGCAGCCGGCTGGACCAGCATACTCGCGGCCTCCGTCGCCAGGCAAGCCGACGTCGGGCCGGAGGCGACGCAGGTCCGCCCGGACGGGCCGGCGCGAGACGGCGGCGGAGCGGGCTACGGCAGGTGGAGCGGCAGGCGCTGGGTGGCGCCGGCCATGATCTGGACGCGGTCGATGGTCACCGGGGCGGTCGCTCCCGCCGCGGTCACCTGGGCCTCGTAGGACCCGCCGGAAACCAGGAACGGCTCGCCGCAGTGGACGGGGCCGAGCCAGGCGGAGGCGCCGGGGCGACGGATCTTGACCTCGCCCTGCACGTCGGCGTCGCCCTTCCGGCAGACCAGTGTGATGCGGGCGACCTCGAATTCGACCTTCACCGTCGCCTGGGCGCCGGCGGTCACCTGCACGTCCTCCTGGGTCCGCACGGGGTCGTCGAGCGCCTCGGTGAGCGTCGTCTTGACCTGGTAGGTCCCGGCGGGCAGCTCGATCACCCGTCCGCCTGCGGTGGTCACGGTCGCGCCGCCCCCGCCCGGGACGATCTCGACCTTGCCCGCGGCCGCCTCGCCGTTGGCGGTGACCTCGACCTTCAGCTTGCCGAGGGCGGCCTGGGCCACGGCGACGCCCGCAAGGCATGCCAGCACGACCCCCACCGCGACTCCCGTCCGCATCACCCGCCTCATCGTTCCGACACCCCTCGCTCGTTTCCCCCGGACCGCCCGCCTACCGACGGCCAAGACGGCGCGGTATTCACCCAAAATTCCGCCGGCGGCGCAAGCCCCAAGTCAGGACGACCCCGAGCAGCAGGCCCAGGCCCCGCGGCGGGCGGGCGGGCGGCACCCGACAGCCGCAACCGTCGGCCTCCCCCTCGGCTTCGCCGCCGTCCGCGTCCGCCGCGGCATCCGTATCCGCGTCCGCATCCGCATCCGCGTCCGCATCCGCGTCCGCGTCCGCATCCGCGTCCGCATCGGCGCCGTCGGTCGGCGGCTTGACGTCCTGGGCCAGGGTCCAGCCCGGGTTGAGCCCCTCGCCGGCGTAGGCTCCGCGGAAGGTGAAGGTGCCCTTCGCCGTCCCGTTGAAGTCGCGGTCGTAGTCGGTGTCGGCGGCGACGGCGGACAGGTCGAGCGGCGTTCCCTGGCACCGTCCGGCGAGCGGGTAGAGGTCCAGCTCCCCGAGCGTGGTGGACGGGTGGGCGACGTAGGTCCCCGCCGCCGCCACGGCATCGGTCAGGTTGTCGCGTTCGACGGCGATCGTGCCGGAGATGGCGGTTTCGGCGAACACCAGGTTGCCGACGACGAAGTCGCCCTGGGGCGCCGCCGAGCCGAAGGCGATACCGGTCCCGGCGGAGAAGATGGTGTTGTTGTAGACCCAGGCCTGCCGCAGCGGGAGGTCGTGATTCTGGAGCCGGATGGCGGTCCCGGCGACGTCGACGAACACGTTGTCGTGGATCGACACGCGGCCCGAGGCCTGGAGCAGCGCCTCGCGCGGATTGTGGAAGAAGAGGTTGCCGTACAGCTCGTAACGGTCCTCCGACCCGGCGCCGCTGTCCGGGAAGCCGCCGAGCAGCACGTTGGGGCGGTCGCCGTCGGGGCTGTCGCGATCGGTCTTCACGAACACGTTGTGCCGGAGGATCGTGGTGCTCGGACCGGTGGGCATTCCGTCGACCGTCGGCCGCGGCTGCTGCCATTTGAGCTGCAGGTTGTAGCCGATGGTGTCGGCGACCAGGTTGTGTTCGATCAGGCCGGCGACGAACGGCGAGCTGCCGTCGGAGTTGCCGAGGTACAGGCCGGTGCCGGCGCCGACGATCCGGTTGCCGCGGATCACCCAGCCCCAGGTGGGGGTCTTGGTGGAGATCGCCACGTGCTGCTGCGAGCCGTCGTGGGCCAGGAAGGTGCAGTTCTCGATCGTGATGTGGTGCACGAGGTTGGCGGTGCCGTCCTTCGCGGAGACGCCGAAGGCGCCGTCGACGCCCTGGGAATCGACGGTCAGGTGGCGTAGCACGACGTGGGACGAGCGGCGGAGCTCGACCGTGTTGCAGCACGGGCCGGGGTCGGCGACGAACACCGCCGGGGGGCCCGTCTCGGGCCCGGTGATGACGATCGGCTGCTCCGGGGTCCCGTGGAGGTCGGTGACGTTCAGCAGGTCGGTGTAGGTCCCGCCCGCCAGCCGGAGCGTGTCACCGGGCGCCAGCGTCGGAACGAGCGCCGCGTAGTCCGACGGTCCCGCGGTGTACTCCGCGCCGCGGCTCAGCGCGGCCGTCGACATCGCCGTCAGCAGCATCCCCACGGCCGCGAGTCGCATGGTCCCCTCCTCGATCGCGCCGATGCTACCAGGATCCCGGCCGGTCGGCACCCTGCCGCGGGCCGGGGCCGGACCGGCGGCGGCGGCCCGCCTGGATCGTTCTCTGGACTCCCCCGGGGCGGCGTCGTAAGTTACCGGCGATGGAGACGGGGGCGGTTCGAGCTTCACTCCCCCCGATCGTTCCCGACGAGAAGGGGATGCAGGCGGCAGTGGACGCCATCGCCGCGCAGGTCGGGAACTACCTGCCCGGCTCCGACACCGCTGCGATCCAGCGGGCCTACGCCTTCGGGCGGCAGCGCCACGGCCCGCAGCAGCGGTCGAGCGGCGAGCCGTACATGGTCCACCCGATCGCGGTGGCGCGGATCATCGCGCAGATGCGATTGGACGTGCCGAGCATCCTGGCGGCGTTCCTGCACGACTGCGTGGAGGACACGCGGACCTCGGTCGACGAGATCCGGGCCGGCTTCGGCGAGGACGTGGCGTTCCTCGTCGACGGCGTGACGAAGCTGTCGAAGGTCGAGTACACCAGCCGGGAGTCGCGGCAGGCCGAGAACTTCCGCAAGATGCTGATGGCGATGGCGCGCGACCTGCGCGTGGTGCTGATCAAGCTGGCCGACCGCCTGCACAACTCCCGGACGCTCGAGCACCTCTCGGAGGACCGGCGGGAGCGCATCGCGCGCGAGACGCTGGAGGTCTACGCGCCGCTGGCCAACCGGCTGGGCATCGACTGGATGAAGGGCGAGTTGGAGGACCTGGCGTTCCGCTGGCTGTTCCCCGACGAGTGGGTCGGGCTGGCCGCGCGGGTGCAGAAGTCGCGCAAGGAGCGCGACCGGTTCATCCAGGAGATGACGCGGACGCTGTCCGACATGCTGCACGGGCACGAGTTCAAGGTCGTGGTTTCGGGGCGGCACAAGCGGCTGTTCTCGATCCGCGAGAAGATGCGCCGGCAGCACCTGGAGTTCGAGCAGGTGCACGACCTGCTGGGGTTCCGGGTGGTCTGCGAGACGGTGGCCGAGTGCTACGCGATCCTGGGGGTGGTCCATTCGCAATGGACGCCGGTCCCCGGGCGGTTCAAGGACCACATCGGCATCCCCAAGCAGAACGGCTACCAGTCGCTGCACACCACGGTGGTGGGGCCGCGGGGGATCCGGATGGAGATCCAGATCCGGACCCACGAGATGCACAAGATCGCCGAGGAGGGGATCGCGGCGCACTGGATGTACAAGGAGGGCGGCGGGCTGGCGCCGGCGGGGAAGGACGCCGAGCGGTTCCGCTGGCTGCACCAGATCTGGGAGCTGCAGCAGGACGTGCGCGACCCGAACGAGCTGCTCGACGCGGTCAAGAGCGACCTGTTCTCCGACGAGGTCTACGTCTTCACGCCGGCGGGCCAGGTCCAGGTCTGCCCCAACGGCTCGACGCCCGTCGACTTCGCCTACTCGATCCACACCGACATCGGCCACCACTGCTCCGGGGCGCGCGTCAACGGCGCGATGGTCCCGCTGCGCTATCGCCTGCGCAGCGGCGACACGGTGGAGATCCTCACCAACCCGCAGCAGAAGCCGAACAAGGACTGGCTGGACTTCGTCGTCACCTCCCGCGCCCGCACCAAGATCCGCTCGTATCTGCACGGCGAGCAGCGCAAGCGCTCCCAGGAGCTGGGCCGCGAGATCCTGGAGAAGGAGTTCCGCAAGGCCGGCGTCTCGCTGACCAAGGCGGAGAAGCACGGGGACCTCGAGCAGGCCGCGCGGGACCACCGTTGCGGCTCGCTGGAGGAGATGGTCGCCGCGGTCGGCTACGGCAAGCTCGACCCCAAGGAGGTCGTGCAGTGGGTCGCCGGGACGCCGGGCGAGACGGAGCCGCCGCCGGAGCTGCGCGAGTCGAAGCTGACGCAGCTCATCCGGCGGGTGGCGGGTCGCGAGCAGCAGTCGATCAAGATCGACGCGGTCGACGACCTGCTGGTCCGGCTGGCGCGCTGCTGCAACCCGGTCCCGGGCGACGACGTGGTCGGTTTCGTGAGCCGGGGGCGGGGGCTGATGGTCCATCGCCGCGGCTGCCCGCGCACGCTCGAGCTGGACCCCGAGCGGCGGCTCAACGTCTCCTGGGACACCAAGGCCAAGCTCGACCGGCCGGTCACGCTGCGCGTCACGACGGCGCACCGGCCCGGGATCCTGGCCGCGATCTCCCAGGTGTTCTCGGACCACGACGTCAACATCAACCAGGTCCACGCCAAGACCACCAGCCCCGAGGAGGCGGTGACGGCGTTCACGTTCAACGTGGCGGGGGTCGACAAGCTGCGCACGCTGACCCGCGCGCTGGAGAAGCTCCCCGGCGTCAACTCGGTGGTGCGCGTCTAGGGCCGCCGGGCCCCGGCCCCTTGCCCTCCCGGCCGGGCTCTGGTACAGGCCGGAGCCGTGGAACAGGCCAACACATTGATTTCCCCCGAGGAGCCGGCTCCGGCCGGATTCGACGCCCTGCCCCTCTCTCCCGCGCTCCGCGCCGCCGTCGACGAAGCCGGCTTCGCCGCGGCGCTGCCGGTGCAGCTTGCGGCCTTCCCGCCCGTGCGGGCCGGCCGCGACGCGCTGATCCAGGCGCCCACCGGCACCGGCAAGACGGTCGCCTTCGGCCTGCCGATCCTCGACGGGCTGTCGCCGTCGCCGGACGGGCCGTCCTTCCTGGTGCTGACGCCGACCCGCGAGCTGGCGATGCAGGTGCACGGCGAGCTGCTGCGACTGGGCGCCAAGAGCGGCCTCAAGCTCGCGCTGGTCTACGGCGGGGTCGGGATCGAGCCGCAGCTCGCCGCGCTGCGCGACGGCGCCCACGGCATCGTCGGCACGCCGGGCCGAGTGCTCGACGTGTTCGACCGCGTGCCCGCCTTCACCCGCGGCCTGCGCGTGCTGGTGCTGGACGAGGCCGACCAGCTGTTGTCGATGGGCTTCGAGCGGGACATCGAGGCGATCGTCCAGCGGTTCCCGGGCCGCTACCAGGGGATCTTCGTCTCGGCCACGCTGCCGCAGGAGATCGTGCGGCTGGCCGAGCGCTACCTGCGGGAGCCGGCGCTGGTGACGATGGCCGACGAGGGGAAGACGCCGGCGGAGATCCGCCACGAGATGTTCTTCATCGACCCCGGGAACCGGCTGCGCGACCTGCTGCGGATCCTCGAGGCCGAGCGTCCCGAGAACTCGTTCATCTTCTGCAACACGCGCGACGACGCCCAGCTGCTGGCCGGTCATCTGCGCGAGCGCGGCTTCGCCGTCGACCTGCTCTCCGGCGAGCTGTCGCAGCACGAGCGCGACCACGTGATGAACGAGGTCCGCGAGGGGCGCGTGACGCACCTGGTGGCCACCGACCTGGCGGCCCGCGGCCTGGACGTGCTGCACCTGACGCACGTGATCCACTACCAGTTCCCGGCCTCGCCCGAGCAGTACGTGCACCGCAGCGGGCGGGTGGGCCGCGTCGGCCAGACCGGCACGTCGATCGCGCTGGTCGGCCCGCAGGACGTCGCCACGCTCTACTACCTGCGCCTGATCTACGGCCTGCGGCCGCTGGAGCGGCACCTGCCGTCGGACGCCGAGCTGGCGCGCGAGCGCGAGACGGAGCTGGTACGGGGGTTGCTGGCGCACTACGGTGCGCGCCCCGCCTCCCCGAAGGCGCTCGGGTTGCTCCGGCGGCTGCGGTCCCACGTGCAGGGCGAGCAGGTGCTGGCGGCGATCCTGGCCGAGCACGTGGGCGAGGACGAGCTGCGGGCGGAAGCGCGCCAGGCGGACCAGGCCGCACGAAAGGCGGCGCAGCGGGAGGCGGCGCGCACCGCCGGGCCGGA
>CAZMRP010000119.1:0-10244 GCA_964568275.1 uncultured Myxococcales bacterium | reverse complement strand
AACGAGGCAACGACCTTTCGGACCTCGCCCTCCAGGAACGACAACTCGGGCCGACCCAGCACGGTCACCTGCCCCGTCTCCAGCACGGCGCCGGCCTCCTGCTCCGCGTCGCCGCCGTCGGACTTCTTCTTCTCGCTCGCGCCGAGCACCTCGTCGGCATACGCCTGCGCCACGGCCCGGACGACCGACTCCGCCATGCCAGCCTCCAGGCACGGTCGGACGACGAACTTCTCGAACGACAGGCGCGAGCGGACCGAGGCGGGGACGTCGAGCGCCCCGAACGCGTGCTCGCCCTCGGCCGTGCGCCAGTGGCGCTTGAGGCACTGCGACGAGATGCGCGTCCGGCTGACGCCTCCGAACGGGATCCGCTTGGCGAACCCGGCGTCGTCGCGGTTGAGCAGGCTGGCCGGGTACGAGATCAACGTGTGGATCTGGAGAAACCTCGATTCCATCTTCAACTCCTTCCCTCGACATCATGTCGCGCCGCGTAGTACGCGTGCGCCACGTCCCGCCGAACCTCGTCGGCATGCTGCATCCCGTCGCTCAGCACCAGTCGCGCGAGGTCGGTCGCATCGACCGGCTCGCCCTTCGCCGCCAGGAACCGCGCCGCCGTCCGCACCTCCGTAAACAACTGCCGCTCGCGAGCCCGGAGCAGGCGCACCAGGCGCAGCTCGGAGTACCCCGCGGCGGCGAGGGCGCGGCCCAGGCGGCAGTTGGGCCGGTGCGTCGTCCCGAGCAGGGCCAGCGTGCCGACGGCCGCCGCCCATCTGCGCTCCGCCTCGGTCCGCGCCGCCCCGGTCTCCGTCAGGTAACCGGCCGGGGCGACGTGCGCCGTCACGACCTTCCAGAACGCGGGCGCCGACAGCTCGTCCGGGTCGAGCCGCCGCAGCGCAGCCACATCGCCCGCGGACAGCGTGGTCCCCATCGCCTGCGCGATCGCCCGGATCACGCTCTCCAGGTTGCGCGGCTCCGCCGCCGCTTCCGGCGGAGCGGCGACCGGGTCCGTCGTGTCAGGCTTGCCGTTCATCGTGCACACCTCCCTCCGTCGTCGTCGTGAAAAGGTCGGGGAACCTGTTGCGAGCCGCGCCACGAAACACGCGCCAGGCGGCGTGTTCGGCCCGGTACCGCCGCACCGACGGCGCGGACGAACGCCGGATCGCATCCTCGAGCTGCGCCTGCGCAAGCCCCAGCACGGTGCGCGTCCAGCGCAGCCCGGCTGCGCCATCGTCTCCCTCCGCCACCTCGAACAGCTGGTCGAAGTAGACCGTGTCGATCTGCCTGTCGAGCGCCGCCGTCCAGGCGTCCGCGCGGTCGTCCTTGAAGTTCAGGTCGTCGGGACCGCCCTGCAAGTAGGCCAGGACGGCGGGCTTGAGCACCTTGTTGCGCACGGTCGCAGCCAGGTCGATCCACTGTCGTCCCACGTCGCGAAGCCGCTCGCGCTCCGGCCGGGAGGCGAGCGTCCGGCGGACACGCGCCGGGATCAGGACCTCGCGGACGTGGTAGCCCCCGGTCTTCCCTTGACCGCGCACCAGCGCCTCGGCGTGGAATACGACCTGCTCGGGATCCGTCGGAGCGACCCGCTGCGCCACGCCCGGCTCGTACTTCCCCCCAAGCAGCAGCTCGTGGGTTTGCCGGTAGTCGAAGCCGGACTCGGACAGCGTGAGCGCCTTGGCCGGCACGGCCTCCCGATCGATCGGCGTCCACGGGTCGCCCATGACACCGCGACGGTCGCCGTCGTCGATGCGCGCCGCGTCCGTCGGGGCGGTCAGCGCCACGACCCGCCCCGACTCCTCCACGAGCCGGATGCGGCGGCAGATCTCGAGGAAGAAGGGATCGCACTCTGCAACTTGGAGCTTCGCCTCGGCCGAGCCGTCCCAGGGCAGCAGCCACAACAGGGCGTGTCCCGTGCGCGCGGCGAATCCGACCTCCCGCACGAGCTCGTCCCTGGCCCCCAGCAGCAACGGCAGATCGCGGCGGTAGCGCGAGGCCCAGCCGGTCCGCGGCGCGAGGCCCACGGACGGTCGGTTGCCGAAGCCGCCGTTCATCCGGGCGATGCCGTAGTTGCCGCGCCCCAGGAATCCCTCCATGGTCTGCACGGTCACCATGGTCAGCAGCCACTGGTCCGCCCCGGGACTGGCGATGCGCTCCGCCTTGACGTCGTGATTCTTCGCGGTGAGCAGTACGTCGAGGAGGTCCGCGGCCGAGCCCGCCGACCGCAGCGGTCGCCCGCCTTTCGCAGGAACGGGGGGCTGCATGAAGGCCGGCCGCGAGCGGTCCTCGACCACCAGCGTGAAGGCGTCGGCGTCGTCGCCCGCGAGGCCCAGGATCAGCCGGCGCCATTCGGCCGGGTCCGTGGACGGCGCGTCACGCCCCGCGCGGTGCAGGGCCATCGCCGAGAGCTGCACCAGGAACGCGAACCACGCGTGCCGCTGGTGATGCCGCAGCGCCCGGAACCCGACGATCTCGTCCCCCGCCGCGAGCGACGCCAGCACCTCCGGCAACGTCATGGTCGCGGTCGGGTCCCTCGCCGTGCGGACCCGGATCAGCCGCTCCTCCAACAGGTTCCACCTATTCGGCATGCATCTGCTCCTCCGTCACCTCGCCCGGCGGCTTCGCCGCCGCCGGCTCGGCTTCCCGGGCCTCCGGCCTGAGACCCCATCGGTCGTAGACGAACCGGCGGTCCCCGAGCGGGAAGCGCAGGGCGCCCTCCCCGTCCGCAACCGCCGCCACCGACTCCGGAACCTCGACGCCACCGAGCAACCACGCCGGGATCGTGAACTCGGAGACCGGCAACCCGAACGGTCCGCTCCGGGGCTCCGCCAGCGTCACCCGCCGGTCGCCCTCACCCAGCCGGGTCTGGATCCGCCGCTCCAGTTCGCCGCCCGGGAACAGCGACTCGGGCTCGCCGAAGGCGTGGTCGCGGTCCGCGAGCTGGTAGCGGGCGGTCTGCCGCTTGTGCGCCTCGCCGCCCCAGACCTTCGTCGCGTGCAGCCTCCACGCACCGCCCAACTCGTCGACGATCGACTCCAGGGCCTCCGGATGCAGGCTCTGCTCCACGAGACGACGGCACTCCGAGGGCAGCGCCGGCGCCCGATTCGCCTCGAGCGCCCGCCAGGTGGCCTCGACCACGCGCAGATCCTCGTAGACGCGGCCGAGCCCGTGCGGACCGCGTCCCTGTCCGCTGCGATCGATCCACGCCGACAGGTCCCGCCGGGCCGGCACCAGGACGCACACCCGCGGGTCGCGGAATCCGGCGGGCCGGCCGCGGCGCGCGTGCCGATGCAGCCGCCCCAGCCGCTGCAGCAACACGTCCATCGGACACAGGTCGGTCAGCAGCAGGTCGGCATCGATGTCGAGACTCTGCTGCACCGTCTGGGTGGCGACCACCAGACACGCCCCCGCCGGTCGCCGCTTCCCCAGCGACGCCTCGAGCGCCTCGTCGAGCAGGCGACGGTCGTGGGGCGTGAACCGCGAGTGGTGCGGCGCCGCTCGCCCGGCGCACCGGAACAGCACCTCGCGCACGCCGCGGGCCTCCGCCGCCGCCTCGACCGCCGCCTGGACCTCGAGGCACCCGCGCACGGTATTGCGCACGACCAGCACGTGCGCGCCCGCCGCCGCCGCCTCGACCGCCCGCTCCGCGATCGCTGCGGCATCCTCGAGTTCGGCCACCAGCTCCACCTGCACGGTGCGGGCCGGCGGACCGTCGGGGGTCGCCCGGTACACCGGCGCACCGGACGATTGCAGCTCGAGCCGCGGGAACGGCTCCGCCTCGGCCGCCGCGAACGGCAGAACCTCGACCGGCCGCCGCGGCGCGAGCAGGCGCTGCCGGACGGCACTCGCCAGCGTGGCCGACATCAGCAGCGCGTGACCGCCCGCCGCCTCGTGCCGGCGCAGCACGTCCTCCAGGATCCGGTTCATGTACTCGTCCGACGCATGCACCTCGTCGACCACCAGCAGGTGACGCAGCAGGGCGGACGCCCGCATGTGGGCGTGGCTGACGGCGAGCGACGACAGCAGCGCCTGGTCGATCGTGCCCACGCCGACCACGCCCGCGAGGTAGCGTTTCGGTGTCTCGGCGGCCCAACCGCGGAAGCGCCAGCGCTCCGCGTCGTCGTCCGGCCAGGTCACCTGGAACGGCGCCAGCCGTCGGCCCTCCTGGTCGTCCACGGTCAGGTACCCGGGGACGGCCAGGACCACCGGCGGCCGCCAGGCGCGGTTGCGGAAGGCGCGGGCGACAACGTCGACCAGCCGCCGGTGGATCTGCGTGGCCGCGGTCCGCGTGGGCAACGCGAAGTACATCCCATCGACCGCGCCGGCGTGGAACAGGCGCAGAAAATGCCCGACCGCGGCCTCCGTCTTGCCGCTGCCGGTGCTCGCCTCGAGCACCGCGATCGACCCCGCGCGTCGCAGCGGCAACTCCATCACCGCCCGCTGCTCCGGTCGCGGGGCGAAGCGCGTCACGCGCCGGAAGTCGGGCTGCGACGGCCCGAGGGCCCGCCGGGCGCGCTCCGGCGCAAGCCCCATCGCCGCCACGGCCCTCGCCGCCCGCGCCCGCGAGCCCTTCATCCGGCGAAACCCTGCGCCGTCGTCGGCCGGGCCCGCCGGCGCCAGCGGGAAGAACCGCGTGTCGGAGCCGACCCAGTCGGCGAGCGTCAGCAGGCCGTTCCATCCGTGCTGGAAGGCCGGGGTTGCAGGCAGCAGCAACTCGGCGCTCCTCCAGGCGTCCGGGTACCACCGCATCGTCAGCGCCCGCAGCCCGGCGACCTGTTCGAAGGGCGCCGAGGTCGCATCGGGCCGCCAGAGCGAAGCCGCCAGCCCGCCGGACTCTTCCGGCGACACCGGCCGACCGTGGTGGCAGAACGTCGCGAGCAGCAGGTGTCCCGCGCCGTCCGGCTCCTTCACCCACCTCTCCATCATCGTGTAGCCGAGCGCCGCTCCGAGCGCCGTGCGCTCGGGGCCGTCCCAGGCGAACAGCGACACCAGTTCCCGCACGTGGCCGCCCTGCGGGCGGGCAGCCGGGTCGATCCGGTTCTGGAAGGCGTGGTTGTACTTGCCGACGTCGTGGAGCGCCGCGAGCACGCACAGCCGCTGCCGGGCGACCGGATGCAGGTCCTCCAGCCCGCCCAGTCGCGCCAGCCGACGCCGCACGATGCTCCGCTCGAGAAGCTGCTCGCAGACCGCCGCGACGTCGGCGGCGTGTTCCTCCACCGACAGCCACGCCGCGACCCTGCCGTCCTCGCCCCGTTCCAGCTTGGCCCACGGCCGACACTCGTTCCGCTTCATGACGGCTCCGTGAAGGGGACGCGCCGGTGACCGCCGTCCCGGCCCGCCGACTCGCGCAACAACCGCTGGACTCGCAGCACGACCTGCGCGCAGGCCCGCGCATCCGACAGCGGGTCGTGGTGCGCGAGGGGGATGCCGAGCATCCGGCTGACCGAAACGAGGTCGGCGCGGGGCGGATTCCAGATCGCTCGCGCCCACGCCATCGTGCACTCGAAGCCGAGCCGCGGCAGTTCCAGACCCGCGGCCTTGCAGCACGCGCGGAGCACCCTGCGGTCGAAGGCCGCGTTGTGCGCCGCCACGAACTCCGCGTCCCGCAGCAACGGCACCACCGCCCGCCACGTTTCCCCGAACGACGGCGCCCCGCGCACGTCGGCGGCCGTCAGCCCATGGACATGGGTGAACGAGAACGGTCCGGGCGGCGGCCGCACCAGCCGATGGACCCCGTGCACGAGACACCCGTGGTGCACGCGCTGCAACCCGATCGCGCACACGCTGCGCGGGTCGCGGTTGGCCGTCTCGAAGTCGAGCGCCACGAACGTGCGCGCGAGCGCCACACGGTCCGCGCGGAGCGCGCTCGCGGTGTTTGTCCGTCCCCGAATCGGCATCCCGTCCCCCTGCTCGTCCCATGGACTGCATCAAACGACACGGGGCTGACACGATCTGTCATCCCCACCGGCGCTCGCCGCGAGATCCGGATGTGATTGAACCGCCTCTCACGCCCGCGGTCAAGCGCTCTTTCGAACCCGCGCGCGCTGCCACACGACCCGTCTCGCGGCCCTTCCGCACCGGCCGGCCGGTCGCACAACCGGGAACCAACCGGGCCGATGCGGACGTGTCGGTCCCGTAACCGTCGACTCTGCCGTCACAGCGAAGCCGCCGGGAACGCCCGCCGTCGATCGTCCGGACGATCCGCGACTCGTCGGCACGCCGCGCCGCCGTCCTCCGGACCATGGCGCGCTGGTCAACGCACCCACGCCCCATGGACCCGACACTTCGAGGCACGACAACCCGCCGGCCGCGGAATGCTCGGTGCCGTCGACACCGACAACCCGCCCAGCCGTCAATTCAGCGACTTCCAAGGCGGTTCGCAGCACGCCGGCGGAGCGACAAGCCAACGATTGCGGGGTGTTTTCGCGGAATTCGAACGACGCGGGGCTTGCCGCGCCGGGAGGACCGCGTCAGCCGACGGCCGGAGGCGTCACCTCGCCCCCACCGCCCTCCGGTTCCTCGGCTCCGGGTTCCGTCGGCGAACCGGCGGGCCGGAAGTCGAAGTAGATGAAGCGGGCCAGGCCGCGGCCGGAACGGCCTAACGTCGATTCGATGTTCTTCCGCTCCTCCCACAGCACGTCGACCAGGCGCTTCCGCGCCGCCAACTCGGTGTTGAACAACTCGTTGAGGCGCTGGTCGGCGCTGCGGTAGGCGTCCGCCGCCGGTGCCACGATCGGCAGTACGCCGTCCAGCATCCCGAGCAACTCGGTCTTACTGGGGACCGCCGAAGCCTCGATGTTCCGGCGCAGGGTCGCAGCCGACTCGCCGTCCTGCTGGATCGCCGGGCGGACGAACTCCGCGATCGACCCCGACGGGAAGATCGCCCGGAACTCGGGGTTGGCGGTGTTGCGGTCCGGCAGGCTCGTCCGCGCCTTCTCGCCGATGGCGGCGACGCAGGCGTCGAACCCGCGGTCGACCGCTCGACCCTTGCCCACGACGACCCGCCGATCGTTGAGCTGCCAGCCCACGCGCGCCACGTGGGCGTTCCAGGCCTCGCGGGACGCCCCGAGGATCCTCGCGCCGGACTCCTCGAGCTTCCCGCGAACGGCCGCGTCCGCAACCAGGTTCGCCATCACGGCGACCCCTTGCACCCGTCCGCCGACCTCGTTCGCGTAGGCGACGGACTTGTCCGTACTGGCGTTGACAGTAGGCAGCAAGACTCCCCTCCTCTCTCGTGTGCGCCGACCCCCACGGCCCGCGCGGTCTGAGTGACCGTGAGAGTCGTTACTCAATCTCCACTGAGCTGTCAACAGGCTCGTTCGCCGCCCACCACACCAGGCCGGTTCGCCTGCCACACGAGTCCCGGCCTCTCACGCGTCACGCTCGACAGGCCCTGCACTTCGGCGTCAGCCACGGCACAGCCGTGGTCGTCGGCGCCTCAGCGGCCCGCGGCTACGGCAGCTCGAAACGCACCCAGGGGGTCTCGAGGCGCCCGGCCCACCACCCCTCGGTGTTCTCCGGGTTCTCGTAGACCAGCCGGATCTCGTACGGACCGGGCGGCAGGTCGATGGCCACGACGCTCGTGAGCGCCGCGTCCCACATGTAGTCCGCGTCCGGCGGCAGGAACTTCACGAAGCTCGTGAGCGACATCGACGGCGGCACCGGCGGCGGCCCGTTCGGAACCTCGACCCCCGCCCCGTCGCGCACCTCGAACACCAGCATCGGATACGCCAATGCCAGCCCCATCACCTGCACCGTCGCGCTCCCGTGGTTCCAGATCCGCCCGTTGAGCAGCAGGTCCACCCCGGGGCCGGGGTCGCAATCGAAGACCAGGATCGTCGCGTCGAGGTCGCCGACGACGTCCGAGGTCGCCTCGCCCAGCTCGGCGCACGACGGCGGTCCCGGCGGCGGCTCCGGGTCGCCCGTCGGCATGCTCACTCCGCCCTCCGCGACGGGGAGCGGCGTCTCGGCGCCGGGCGTCGAGCGGTCGCAGGCGGGACCGGCAACGGCGAGCAACACCGGGAGCAGCAGCATCGAGCGTCGGGTTTCCATCCTCCTCCTCCAAGCCGGCGAGCGCTCCGGCGGCGGCTCAGCCGGTCGCCGGGGTCGTCGCGTCGGCCTTCGACTCCCGCGCGCGCTTGAGCCAGTCGCGGCCGTCGATCCAGCGGGTCAGCAGCATGCCGGCGACGGTGTCGCCGGTGGAGTTGACCATCGTGGCCGGGGGATCGACGAGCGTTCCGAGCACGGCGAGCAGCGGCAGCGCCTCGGGCGGGAAGCCGTACAGCGTGACGATCAGCATCTCGCCGATGAACCCGCCGCCGGGGACGCCGGACATCACGACGCCGCCGAGCAGCGCCACGACGAGGGCGGTGCCCCAGACGTCGAAGCCGCTGAACGGCAGGCCGAACACGCCGAACAGGAAGGCGATCTTGACCACCGCGGAGATCGACGACCCGTCCATGTGGATCGTCGCCCCCACCGGCACCACCAGCTCGCGAATGTCCCGCGGCACGCCGATGCGGCGCGAGGCGGCGAGGTTGGCGGGGATCGAGGCCACGCTGCTGCCGCTGGCGAAGGCGGTCACCGCCGGGGTGGGAATCGCCCGCCAGAAGGCCCGCACCCCCGGCCGGCCGGCGGCCAGCCAGGCGTAGAGCGAGAACGCGCCGGCGAAGTAGACGAACGACAGCGGGTAGTAGACCGCGACCGCCCGGGCGTAGCCGCCGAGCAGCTCCGCGCCGTGCTCGCCGACCAGCGAGGCGAACAGCGCCCCGAGCCCGATCGGCGCGTACCACATCACCAGCGCGGTCATGCGCAGCATGACGTCCGAGGCCAGCGACAGCGCGCGGCCCACGGGCTTCGCCCGTTCCCCGACCAGCACCACGCTCAGCCCGAACAGCCCGGCGAACACGATCAGCGCCAGCATGTTCCGCCGCGAGAACAGGTCGCCGAACTCCGGCACGCTCACCGCCGCCACGATCTGCTGCCCGACCGAGAGCGAGGCCGTCTCCCCGGCCGCCGGCAGCGGCACCGACGCCCCCAGCGCCGGCGGGAACAGCACCACCAGCACCAGCGCCACCAGCGCGGCCAGCAGTCCGGTGACCGCGAACACCGCCAGCATCCGCCAGGCGATCCGCCCCAGCCGCCGCAGGCTCGACATGTTGGCCACCGCGCTGGCGATCGAGCAGAACACCAGCGGCACCACCAGCGTGAACATCAGGTTGAGGAACAGGTCGCCCAGCGGCTTGAGCGCCGTGGCCCCGGGGCCCCACCACGCCCCCGCCGCGGAGCCGGCCGAGATCGCCACCAGCATCGCCAACGGCAGCGTCCATGCGGCCAGGAAGGCCCGCCGGCGGTTCGGCTTCGACTCGCCCATCTGCGGCCGAATCTCCCCAATTCCCCGGGCCCGGTCAACAAACGCGCCGACCGCCGGACCCCGCGGGACCCCGCCCCGGCGCCTCGCCGTCGCAAACCCCGGATCCGGTGTTATGGTGACCATCGCCGCGGAGAGGCGACGGACCCCGCGGCGGGGAGAGCACGATGGACCGCACCGACGGACTGCTCGAGTCGAACGACGCCCTGGTCGGCCTGATCGACGTGCAGGCCAACCACTTCCCCACCGTCGCCGACGGCCCCGCGGCCCTCGACCGGATGGTCCGCTTCGTCCGCGCCGCCCGGCTGCTCGACGTCCCGGTGGTCTGGACCGAGCACCACCCGCGGGCCTTCGGCCCCACGCTGCCCGAGCTGCAGCAGGCGCTGCAGGGCCTCGAACCGCTCCCGAAGCTCTCCTTCGGCTGCTTCGGCGAGCCGCGCTTCGCCGAGGCCGTCGAGCGTTCCGGACGGCAGACGCTGTACCTCGCCGGCACCGAGACCCACATCTGCATCGGGCAGACCGCGCTCGCCGCCCTGGCCCGCGGCCTGCGCGTCGTGCTGCCCGTGGATTGCCTCGGCGCCCGCCACCCCGAGGACCACATCACCGGCCTGCGGCGGCTCGAGCGGGCCGGCGCGGTGCTGTCCACCTGGGAGGCGATCGTCTACGAATGGATGCGCGACGCCCGGCACCCCCGCTTCAAGGCGGTCCTGCCGATCGTCAAGGGCACCGGCTGAACCGGCGAGCGCCCCGGACTCCCGCCGACCTCGCCGGACGTGCTAGCGTCCACCGCATGCCGCGGCCCGCCCGCCGTCGTTCCGCGTCGCGCCCCGGTCGCCTCGCCGTCGCCCTGGCGCTCGCCGGTCTGCTCGCCGCCGCCTGCGGT
>CAZMRP010000118.1:0-10255 GCA_964568275.1 uncultured Myxococcales bacterium | reverse complement strand
CGGTCGCCCCGTGTCGCTCGACCACGAGCGGGTCCCCGCCGCCGCGGCGGGCGCGATCAGGCAGCTCAAGCGCGAGCTGTCGGGCGTCCAGGCGTCGCTCGGCGCGGCGTCGGTGCACGCGCCGATCTACGAGGCGCGGCGGCGGCAGGCGACCGGGACGACGTTCGAGGCCGAACTGATGACCCCGATGGTGCAACAGCTCCAGGGCGTGGAAGGCCTGCCGCTCAACGACCAGGTGATGGACCTGGCCTCGCCGCTGCGCGGCGGGAACCCGGACGTGCGCCGGCACCTGATGCAGCTCCGCGAGGAGGCGCTCGGGCGCCGCGGCGCCTGCATCCTCGGGCCGGGCGAGGCGGAGATGCCGTTCTCGCTCACCGGGATGTCGACCGCGTTGCAGGAGAAGTTCGGCGCCTTCGACCCGTCGGATTCGCCGGCCGTGCAGCAGGAGCGGGCCGAGCGGATGCGGCAGTACGTGGCGCGCCGCGCCCACTTCTCGGTCATCGCCCACGAGATGGGCCACTCGGTCGGCCTGCGCCACAACTTCGTCGGCAGCTCCGACGGTTTCATCTTCCGGCCCCAGTACTGGCAGCTGCGGACCCGCAACGGCACGGTCTCGGCCGCCTGCAACGAGCTGACGACCGACGGGAACAGCTGCGTCGGCCCGCGCTACTTCGACCCCGTGACCGAGGAGGAGCGCGACAACCTGATCTGGATGTGGGAACAGGGCTCGATCATGGACTACGCCGGCGAGGCCTCCCAGGACCTGCTGGGGCTGGGGATCTACGACTTCGCGGCGACGCGGATGCTGTACGGCGAGACCGTTGCCGTGGCGAAGGAGGAGCGGTTCGCGGCGGGGACCCCCCGCGGCCAGGGGCTGCTGGACAAGAGGGACAACTTCGGCGGGATCCTCGGCATCGGCTTCCAGACCGGCGACAACGAGTTCCACTACTCCCAGCTGCAGAGCCAGTGGGAGCTGATCAAGAACTGCCGGTCGGTGGAGGACCCGACCCTGTTCCGTCCCGCGACCTGGAACGAAGCGCAGGACGGCGCCTGGCACCCGCTGCTCGACGGCTTCCTGGTGCGCGTCGACGGCGAGTGGACCCGTTGCGACCAGTTCGACGTCGACCACGCGACCTGGAACAGCCTGCGCAGTCCGGACGCGGGCGAGACGGGCGGCTACTACCGCGGCGGGCCGTCGATCGACCCCGAGGGCCGGATCCGCATGCCCTACGGCTTCGCCACCGACCGCTGGGCCGACCTGGGCAACCTCTCGGTCTACCGCCACGACAACGGCGCCGACCCGTACGAGATCTTCAACTTCCTGATCACCTCGCAGGAGGTGTGGCAGGTCTTCGAGACCTACCGGCGACACAAGCAGACCTTCAGCGTGCGCAACACGGCCAGCCGGATCCTCAACCGGTACAACGCCAAGGTCCGCGACGGCGCCAAGGGCCTCGGTCTGATGAAGAACATCTACAAGGACTTCGCGCTGGCCGTGGGCTACGACTTCGACACCTTCTGGCCCCACGCGGCCGGCTTCTTCGCGGAGAACATCCTGGCCTCGGGCGTGGCCTTCGACCACTTCGCCCGCCAGCTCGCCCGCCCGGAGGTCGGCCCGCACTTCGTGCCCGACCACGACGACGTGCTCCGCTCGACCTACGACTACATCGGCACCCCCGGCGCCACGACGGTCACCGTCCCCAACGGCGCCTCCGGCTACTACGGGGCGATCGGCCTCGGCGGCAAGCTGGTGGAGAACCGGCTCTGCGGCGACTGCGGCGAGTACGACTCCGAGTACACGGTCAACGCCGGGTCGTACTACGACAAGATGAACGCCGCGATGCTGATGACCGAGTCGGTCGACAACTTCATCAGCTCCTCGCGCAGCGACTTCGTCGACCCGCGCTACCGCGCCGTGTCCATCGCCGACCTGTTCCCCGACGGCTACCGCCGCTGGCTGGCCAACAACCTCACCGGCGACGACCTGCTCAAGGGCCCCCGCCTCGCCGCCGACTCCCGCGGCCGCCCGACCCTCGACGCCGACGGCTTCCCCGACGCCCCGATCGGCTGGATCTCCTGGTGGAGCGAGACCCCCGAGGCCTGCTTCCCCGACGGCAACACCACCCTCTGCTCGAGCTACGCCGAGCCGACCTCCGCCCCGTTCCACCCCCGGGCCCCCGCCCGCACCGCGGTCCTGGATCCCCAGGTCGGCTGGGAGCAGCAGAAGTTCCTGATCGCCTGGACCATGCTCTACCTCCCCGAGAACGAGCAGGCCGAGTGGCTCGACCTGATGCGGCTGTGGGAGCTGGGCCAGGACGCCGACCCGGGCTTCGCCGCGCGGATCGAGTTCCACAGCCCGAGCGGCCGGGTCTACGTCGCCCGCACCTTCGGCAAGGAGACGATCTTCGGCCGGACCGTCCAGCGCGGCATCGCCGCCCGCGTCCTCGAATACGCCAACTCGCTGGTCGAGGCCGCCTACGTCACCGACCCCGGACCCGACCTCGACGCCGACGGCACGCCCGACTGGGTCGTCCCCGTCGTCTCCACCGTGACCGGCCAGCCGCTCGTCCGCTGGGACCCCACCGTCGCCCAGATCGACGACGCCGGCTACATCCGCCGCGACGGCATCCCGGGCTGCAACGCCAGCGAGAACGAAGCCTGCACCTGCTTCTCCAACCGCGCCTGCGTCGCGCTCTCGCGCTACCTCGCCATCCCGGCCTACCTCCGCGAGGCGCTCGACGCCTACAAACTCGGCGAGCCTTCTTCTCGCGGAGTGTACTGAAGGACGGAACGAGCCGGCGACTCACGAGCGGCGGCGGGCTGAGGGCCGAGGCCATTCGTCACAGGTCGCAAGAGCCGAGCCTTCGGTGAGCGGCAGATGGGTGCGTATCGTGACGTGTGTGGCGCTTCCTGTGGTTGACGCCTGTGGTTGACGTCTGTGGTTGACGTCTTGACAGAGATTCGGTTGCGAACTACCGTGTAGCCCGGAGACATGAACGGATGCGGGGGGGAACGGCACGGCTGATTTGCGGACGGGGAGGCATACCGGTGGTCTCTCTCTCTCTCTCTCTCTCTCTCTCTCTCTCTCTCTCTCTCTCTCTCTCTCTCGTGCGCAGCCGCCCGCGGCTCCCGTGACGAACGCAACGGCAGCCGAGTTGTCCGGCGCGAAGCCGGCGAACGCCCCCCTTGCCCTCCCCGGAGGGCTGCTCCGCAATACGGACGAAGCCGCGCGCGCGGTCCGCCGCGCGACCCTCGGCGATGGTCTCGTGAACCGGTGTTGAACCGGTGTCGTGGAAGGTTGCGTCGTGGGTCGAAAGCGCCGGCCGCAGCTCGGCGAGTTGCGAGACCGGTAGAAGCGAGGTGGAACGATGCGCACGAACCTGACTTCCAAGTTTCGATGGCCCGGCAGGATGGGCGTATGTGTGGCGGGCGTTGCGCTCTTGGCGCTGTTCGTTGCGCGGCCGGCGACGGCGCAGTGCACCCTCGGAACGTGCAACACCTCCTACTGTGAGTACAACTGTCCGACGGGCGCGGACTACATCGTCTTCGGGAGCATCTGGAGGCAGACGGTGCCGGGCGGACTGTGGTCGTGGGCGGGGATTGGCGTGTGTCGATTCGGCATCAACTACGAGTACACGAAGGGGAGCTACCGCGACCACGTCGCGACCATGCAGCAGACCGTCGACTACCGCGTCCGAGCCGATGGGGACAGCAGCTCGGTCGGCGGCAACGACCTCGTGCGGCTGGCGGCTCCGGCGGGCGAGGATTGCCGGGCGGCGGGGCCGGCGACGGCGGGCGTCAGGATCTACGGCGGTCTGCCCGACTCGACGGATACCTATCTCTTCTGGGGCGATCGCGGCAGCGATCGACTGTACCTCTGCTCGACGACGGGTGTGCCGAGTTCGTCTACCTGCCTTCCGTCCTCGAATCGTGGAAAGGCCGACGGGAGGAACGACGATGATATCATTGTCGGTAGCAACGGAGGGGACGAGTTGTGGGGTGGCGATGGCAAGGATATCCTGTACGGCTACGCGGGCGAGGATGTCCTGCACGGTGGTTCCAACCCGGACGGTGAAGCCAACCGGGACGAGCTGTTCGGTGGAGATGGAGTGGACTCGTTGTTCGGCGATGACGGCAACGATGACCTGTGGGGCGAAGAGGGCTGCGACGCGCTCAATGGCGGAGTCGGAGCGAACGACCGATGCCTGTGCGGAGACAACGATGTGTTCGGTGAAGGCTACCCGCCTGTGGGCTGCGAGGTCCCGCTCCCTCCCTTCACCAGCTTCAATTGTCCCGGCTGCTTGCTGAAGGGCGAGGCGGACGAAGCGGACGAGGATGACGGTCTCGCCGTCACGTCGTACGATCCGGAGGATGCCGGCTGCGTGTCCGACCCGGACGGGCGGTAGGAGGCGGCGGTGCGGTCGATGACGATGCAGTCCGATGCCCTGGTTCGGATCGCCGTGGCCTGGCTGGCGGCCCTCGGCGCGGGATGCGACTCCGGATTGGCCCTCACCGGCGGAGACGGACTCGAGCCCCATGACGTCCCGTCGGTGGACGGCGATGCCGAATCCGGCCCGCCGGACGGAGTGGACGGCCGCGACGACACGGACGCCGGTGACGGCGACTCGACGGTGGAGCCTGCGTGTCCCGTCTGGGTGGTCGCCGCCGGCCCGGACGGGCCGCGTCGCGGCACGCGGGACGACCCGCACGTCGGGCTGCGCGCGGCGCTCGCCGCTCGCGGCGACTGCGGCCGGTTGGTGCTGTTCGTCGACCCGACCGCACCGCCGTTCTCGCTCGATGCAGACGTTGCCGTCCGGAGCTGGGAGGAACTGACCATCGAGGGGGACCCCGGGGCGCCCGGTCCGGCCGTCCTGGACGGCGGGCCGGCCGGTCCGGGCCTTCGGGCGGCGGGGGCCGGCACGCTCGTCCTCCGCCGTCTCGCCTTCCGGGGCGCCGCCGGGATCACGGGCGGCTGCCTGGAGGCGCGTACGACGGGCCTCGTCGTGGAGGACACCGAGTGGTCCGGTTGCGTCGCCGCCGAGCGGGGCGGAGCGATCTTCGCCTACCTGCACGAGTTGCTCGTGTCTCGGTCCACGTTCCGTTCGAACTCTGCCGGCGAGGACGGCGGCGCGATCTTCATCAACGGGCCGACCGAGGACACGCACGTGGAGGTCGACGCGTGTCGGTTCGAGGACAATGCGGCGACCAGCGGCGGCGCCTTGTACGTCGCCGTGAGCACCGTCGACGTGCTGGTATCGGGCAGCCGATTCGTCCGCAACCAGGCCGAGCGTTCGGCGAGCGCCATCGGCGGCTACGTCGGCGGCACGATCGTCGGGAACCGCTTCGAGGCCAACGACGGCGGGTACGGCGGCGGAGCCGTGACGGGCAACGGCGGCTGGCCGCTCGGCCGGATCTCCGGCAACCTGTTCGTCGGCAACCGCATCCGGGCTGCGATGCCGAGCGGCTCGCCGTGCTGTGACGGGGCCGGCGCCGCCCTGACGGTGTCTTCGTCCTACCTGTCGGTTTCGAACAACCTGTTCCTCGACAACCGCGCGGAGGGGCTGCCGGAGTGGGGGGTGTCCGGGGTCGGCGGCGTGGTCTTGACCGGCGGTTGGGCGCGCGCCCGCAACAACGTCTTCGTCGACAACGGCGCCGACTTCGGCACCGCCCATCTGGTCGTGACCAACGGTGAGGTCGCCGGCAACATCTTCGTGCGCGGCCGCGGCGGCGCCGCGGTGGTCGGTCTCAGGGGGGAAGGCGCAACGCTCGACTTGTCCTACAACGACACCTGGCAGGTGCCGGAACCGGCATTTGCGAGCGACGTTCCGCTGGGCCCCGGCAACGTCCGGACCGACCCGCTTTTCCGGGACGCCGCGACCGGGGACTTCCGGCTCGCCGACCGTTCGCCGTGCATCGATGCGGGTGACCCGGCCGACGAGTGGCGCGATCCGGACGGGTCGCGCAACGACCTCGGCGCCTTCGGCGGCCCCGGGGGTGACTGGGAGCCGCTCGGAGCGGGGGAGGAGCCATGAGCCGCACGAAGTTCCTTGCGACTTCGGTGGTGCTGGCCGCGGCGTGCGGCCTGTGGGCCGCGTGCGGCGGGACCGGGCTCGCCGGCGACGGCGAGGTCGAGGCCGACGGGGGAGGCGACGAGGCCGGCCCGGACGACGGTGGTCCGGACGACGCCTCGGACGTTCGCGAGGACGCCTGGCCGTGGGAGACCGTCGAGCTGCCGGCCACCTGCGGCGACGGCGAGGTCGACCCCGGCGAGGAGTGCGACGACGGCAATCGCCTCAACGGGGACGAGTGCGACTGGCACTGCCGGCTCGGTCCGGGGACGTTCGAGTATCCGCCGCCGGATCCGGCGGTGCCGCCCCTCGAGCCGGCGGGTCCTCCGGTCGAGGTGGTCGGTGACACGGAGGGCATCGAGGACGCGGCGTACCGCGTGCAACTCGCCTGGAGCGGCGGCGTCTACGGACTGGCCTACGTCGGCGCCTGGCCGGCCCCGGCGGTCCGGTTCCGCATCCTCCACCCGGACGGTGCGCCGGGGAGCGGATCGTGGGAGAATCTCGAGGCCTACGGCGCGCCGAACCTGCGGCTGCTCGGCACCGACGAGGGGTTCGCCCTGTTCACGCAGCGCGGCGAGGACGGCGGCGTGTTCCTCACGCGCCTGGGCCGCGACGCCGTCCCGCTGGCCGCTCGCCGTCAGGTGCTGTCCAAACCCGAGGAAGTCGAATGGTGGCGCCTGGTGGACGCAGGCTGGACCGCGGGACGGTTCGCGGTCCTCTGCGCGTATCCGGACTTGTTCGAAAGCCTGCATCTCTTCTCGCGGACCGGCGAAGCGTCGGGCGAACCGTTGTGGTTCGAGCCGTTCTACCACTGGCTGCTGGCGCTGCCCGACGGCGTGGCCCTCTCCACCGGCACCCACGTCGCGATCCTCGATCTGGAACCGCGCGTCGTCGGCTGGAGCGGCTACCTCGCCGGTCGCAGCGTGCCGTTCGCCGCCGGCGGCGAGGACATGCGCAACATCGTCGCCACGGAGGAGGGGTTCCTGATCTTCTGGCTGGCGTTCCCTGCGCCGGACCTCGAGCAACCGGCGGACCTGTGGGTCGCGGGGTTCGATCGCGACGGCGAACTGACCCTGCCCGCGCGAATCGTGCTGCCCGCGTTGACCGCGGTCGGCGGCGGCTACACCGCCGTCTACGGCCCCGCCGGCGTCGGGTTCGTGTACCAGTACGCGGCGGAACGGACCGCCTACGACCGCGAGGTTCGCATCCTCAACACCGACCGCTGGGGCAATCCGCGCTCCACACCGGCGACCGTCGTGACGGCGGACGACGGCACGTACCGCGACTCCGGGCTCGAGATCGCCGCGGACGACTCCGGATACGGCGTGGTGATCGGCGTTCGGCGCCACCCGAGTTCCGACTCCTGGCGGTTCGTCTTCCGTCGCTACGTCGCCTCGTCCCCGTAGCCGCCGGATCGTCGGCTCGACCCCGCTGTCGGCCAGCCGATCCACCGTTTCTTGGCTCCGGGTGACCGATGTGGGATAATAGCCCACAGATAACCACCTGGAGGTGGTGATGGCCAATGCAACGTTCCCCTTCCGACTTCGTGAACCGCGCAGCCCGTTCTCATTTCCGGTGCTGGTCGAGTTCAAGGACGAGTTGCGGCGGCATCTGGCGCGCAACATCTCCAGCGCAGGCATCTACCTCGACGCGGACCCGCCTTATCCGATCGGGGCGATCGTCCGCATCGTGTTCACCTACCCGGGCTCGGACGTGGAGCTGACGGCGATCGGGGAAGTGCGGCATCACGAATGTCATCCGACGGAAATCCTGGGCGAGTCGGTCGACATCATGGGCGTGGGGATCGCCTTCCTGCGCTTCGAAGACGGGGTCGTGCGGTCGGTGCAGCGGTTGGCCTCGTAGCCGCCTGGCCGTCGAGCCTGGTCGACCCGGCCGCGCGGCGCGGCGGCGGAGGGATGAGGCGCTGCCGGTCCCGCGTCGAGGAGGGACCGCGGTCGGTCGGCCGCACGGCGCCGGGCGCGCCGACCTTCGCCCGGTCCGCGCTCCGCTCAACCGGCGTGCGCGCAGCGACGGTCGGAGCGGGCGCGGAGCCCGGCGGGTACCGGTGGCCCCACTGGTTCTGGGCGGTGTTGCCGGTCGTGGCGGCGTGCCTGTGGCTGGCGTCGGCGAGCTGACGCGCCGCGCGCCTCTCAGCGGTAGTTCAGGACCACCAGCTCGGTGATGGCGCCGCGGCTTCCGCCCTTGGAGTTGATCGACCGCGTCGCCCGCACCTCGACGACGCGGTAGCCGCGGTACAGCTCGCGGATCAGCGGCGTGTCCGAGTTGGAGAGCATCGCGAGCACGCCGCGGCGGTCGAGGGCCGCGTAGACGCGCGCCAGCTCGCGCTGGTCGTCGGCGGTGAAGCCGCCCGGCCCGTAGCCCGTGAAGTACGAGGTCTTCGACCGCGGATGGTACGGCGGATCGAAGTAGACGAAGTCGCCGCGCCGCGCCTCGCCGAGCACCGCCTGGAACGGCGCGCACTCGACGCGTGCCGGGCGCAGCGCCCGCGAGCAGGCCCGCAGGTTCACCGGGTCGACGATCGTCGGGTTCGCGTAGCGCCCGAACGGTACGTTGAAGCGTCCCTTCGAGTTCACGCGGTACAGCCCGTTGAAGCAGGTCCGGTTGAGGAAGATCGTCCGCGCCGCCCGCTCGGCCAGCGTCAGCGTCTCCGGCTCGAGCGCCCGGACGGCGTAGAAGTGGTCGCGGTCGTAGCGGTGCAGCCGCAGCGCCGCCACCACCGCCCGGACCTCCTCGCGCACCGCGCGGAAGCAGTCGACGAGCTCGGCGTTGCCGTCGGACAGCACGGCCCGCGTCGGGCGCAGGTGGAAGAACACCGCGCCGCCGCCGACGAACGGCTCGAGGTACCGCTTGTACCGCTTCGGGAACAGCGGGGCGTATTGCTCGAGCAGCTGGCCCTTGCCGCCCGCCCACTTGAGGAACGGACGGGGGATCGGTTCCTTCGGCTCGCTGCGTGTCGCCATCGACCGCAGCAGGCCAGGACTCGGCCTCGCGGTCAAGCCCTGGCGAACCCGCGGACCATCGGGCGGATCGGCTCGAGGAACGCGTCGCCGAGGCCGACCAGCAGCTCGCGCAGGCGCGGCGTCGCCGCCAGCTCCGGCCGTTCGGCCACCGCGCGTTCCCGCCGCGCGATCTCGTCGAGCGCGAAGCGCACGGCGCCGCAGCGGCGGAACAGGCGGTCGGCCCAGTCGATCTCGTCGTCGGAGGTCTGCTCCCGCGGCTTGGCCAGCACGGCGCGCAACTGCGCCGCGTCCGCCGGCTCGACGCAGCCCAGCGCGTGGACCACCAGCGCCGAGATCTTGCCCTCCGCCACGTCGGTCCCGCGCCGCTCGCGTCCCTTGTCGCCGTACAGGTCGAGCAGATCGTCCTGGATCTGGAACAGCACGCCCAGGTCGCGCGCCGCGCCGCCGAGGGCCGTCGCCAGTTCGGGCGCCGCTCCGGCCAGTCGCGCCGCGCCGACCAGCGGGATCTCGAACAGCCCGGCCGTCTTGCCCTCGATCATCCGCACGTAGCGCGCCATGCTCGGCGCCGGGTCGTCCTTGAGCTGGAACTCGCGGGCCTGGCCGTCGATCACCTGCAGCGTCCCCCGCAGCAGCAGCTCCAGCGCCTCCCGGCGCCGCGCCTCCGGCAGCTCCACCCGGCCGAGCAGCGCCACGGCCCAGTAGAACATCGCGTCGCCGAGGTTGATCGCCTGGGCGGCGGACCACCGTTTCCAGACCGTCGGGCGTCCGCGGCGCGTCGTGTCGCCGTCCTGGAGGTCGTCGTGCACGAGCGTCGCGTTGTGCAGCATCTCGCACGCCGCCGCGAACGGCCGCAACCGGACCGGGTCGGCGCCCAGCGCCTCCGCCGTCAGCAGCGGCACCAGGGCCCGCAGCCGCTTGCCGCCCGTGGCCAGGTGGTAGCCGCACATCTCCGTCAGCAACGAGTCTTCCGGCGTCCAGGCGGCGGCCGTCTCCGCGAGCAGTCGCTCGATCGCCGCCCCGTGCTCCGTCCGGCACCGCTCGAGCCCCGCCAGCACCTGGTTCATCCGTCGTGCTCCTGTTCCGCGGCCGCCAGCTCGCCCGCCGAAGCCACGCGCCAGCCGTCGGCCCGCAGCCGCCCCGCCACGGCGTCCAGCTCGGCCTTTCGGCACGGGGCGATGGCGGCGCCGCCGCCCCCCTTGCCGGTCA